>JBHHUI010000797.1:0-1852 GCA_046753805.1 Anaerolineales bacterium | reverse complement strand
CGGCGGCAACAACCGGAGAACCGTGGGGCCAGCCGGCAGCGCCAGCACACCCCGCCCCATCAGCTCTTGCAGCACCGGGGTGACACGGGTCTTCAGTTCGATGCCAATCATCAGCCCCAGGCCCCGCACCTCGCGGATCAACGGCGATTCGACGTTTTGCAGCCGTTCCAGCAAGTACCGACCCATGTCGGTTGAGCGCTGGATCAGACCCTCTCGGTCGTAAGCTTCCAGGGCTGCGATGGCGGCAGCACAGGCCAGCGGATTGCCGCCGAAGGTGGAGCCGTGGACGCCGGCCGGCAGCTCGGCCACCGCCGGCCCGATGGCCACAGCACCCATCGGGACGCCGCCGGCAATCGCCTTGCCCAGGCACATCAGGTCGGGGACAATGCCGGCGTGCTCCACGGCGAACCAGCGACCGGTGCGCCCGAAGCCGGTCTGCACCTCATCGACGATGAGCAGCGCGCCGCGTTCGTCGCACAACTTCCGCAGACCCTGGAAGTACTCTGCTGACCCGGGTCGCACCCCTCCCTCGCCCTGGACGATCTCGACCAGGACTGCGGCTGTGTCGTCGCTCACAGCTTGCACCATCCGGTCCAGGTTGTTGAAGGGAACGTGAGAGAAGGCCGGCACCAGCGGCTCGAACGGTTCCCGATACTTGCGTTCCCACGTCGCGGAGAGAGCGCCCATCGTGCGACCGTGAAAGCCGCGCATGGTGGCGACGATGCCGGGCCGGCCCGTGCTCAGACGGGTGAACTTGATCGCTCCCTCGACGGCTTCGGCGCCGGAGTTGCACAGGAAAATGCGGTTCAAGCCGTCGGGCAGGCGGGCGAATAGCCGGCTCAGCAGCTCCGCGCGCCGGTCGTTGTAGAACACCTCGGAGCAGGTGATGAGCATCTGCGCCTGCTGCGCGATGGCCTCGACAACCTTCGGATGGCAGTGCCCCAGGTTCGCCACCCCATGCCCGCCCACACAGTCGATGTACTCCCGCCCGTCGGCGTCCCAAACCCGCGCCCCCTCACCCCGCACGATGGCGACGTCCCGTTTGGGATACACACCGCTGGTAAACTGCCGTTCCGTCTCGATAACAGACACACTCCGTTTCATGAGCATACCCTCTTGGAGATTAGAGATTGGAGATTGGAGATTGGAGATTGGAGATTGAACGACTTAATCAATCTCCAATCTCCAATCTCTAATCTCCAATCACCGTTCCCTCCCCCGCCAGCGCCCGTCTCACCGGCTGCTCCACCCGCGCATCCCCCAGGATCACCCGCCCCACGCCGCCGGCCAGGGCTTCGCGGGCGCCCAGGAGCTTCATGCGCATGCGGCCTTCGGCGTGTTTGGCAGCAGCTTCGATCTCGTCGCCGGCAATGTGGCGGATGAGGCTAGTTTCGTCGGGGAAGTTGCGCAGCAGGCCGGGGACGTTGGAGAGCAGCAGCAGCGCCTCGGCCCCAAAGGCGATGGCGGTAGCGCCGGCAGCGCGGTCGCCGTCCACGTTGATGGCCTCGCCCTCGAAACTGATGGCCGGCGGCGTCAGCACCGGCAGGCAGCCGGCGTCGAGCAGGCTCTCCAGCAGCGCGGTGTTGACACGCTCGACTACGCCGGTGTAGTCATCCCTCACGACCAACGTCTTGCCGTTTTCCACAACTCGAATCGCCTTCTTGCGCCGGCCCTCCCAAATGCGCCCGTCGATGCCCGACAACCCGACGGCGTTCACATCATGCCGCTGTAGCCGCTCGACAACGCCCTTGTTGATCTGGCCGCAGTAGACCATCTCGAAAATCTCCAGCGTGCGCCGGTCCGTGCGCCGGCTGGTGTAGCCCGACGGCGACGTCACAAACCGGGGGGGATG
>JBHHUI010000796.1:0-1853 GCA_046753805.1 Anaerolineales bacterium | reverse complement strand
CGTCTCCGCCTTCGCGCGGGCGGCGGCGGCCAGGTTCTGAGCAAGCGCTGGATTCGAGAGCAAGCGCGTCAGGGCCTCGGCGAGTGCTTTTGGGTCGTCCGGCGGCGCGAGAAGCGCATCGACTCCTTCGCTCAGCACCGACCGAATGGCGGGCAAATCAGTGGCGACAATGGGGCGCTGGGCGGCCATGTATTCAAACATTTTCAGCGGCGACATCCATGCTGTTGTGTCTTCGCCACTGGGTGTAATCGTGCGACTCGAATAAGGCATGGCGAGTACGTCGGCGGCGGCCAAAAACAACGGCACCGCAGCGGAGTTTTGATAGCCCGCGAACTGAACCTTGTCGGGCGCGGTGTTGGCTGCCATTTTCCTCCAGGTCTCTATTTCGGATTCGTCCCGTCCGCCGACGACGAGCAAACGCGCGTCGATACCGGCCATGGCCTCAAATAGCGTTTCCAGACCGCGACCACGATACAAGCCTCCGATGTAAACCACCCAGCGTCCGCCGGAAATCTTCAGGCGATTCCGTGCAATATCTCGGTCGAGCGGGGGCGTGAAACGGTGCAGGTCAACCCCATCCGGCGCGACCAGGAATCGCTCGGGCGCGAATCCGTACTCGCCCCGATATAGTGAGCGCAACGGCTCTGAAATCGCCACCAACCGCGCACGAGGGCGCCGGTTGAGCCACTTGAGGAGCCAGCGCTCGCGCGCTGAAGCGGGTCGGCCGTGAACTTCGACGACGGCGTGCATGCCGGCGGCGAGCGCCAGCGGAGGGGCAACCACGTCGCGGCCCCGGGTGTAGCAGACGTCCGCTCCGCGCTCCCTTCGGATCGCCGCTGCCTGGAATCGGTCGGACGCGCGCGGCCCGAACGGCAGCCGGCGCTGGTCAATCTCGAACGCTGCCGGCACGTCGTAGTGCGTACACAGCGCCGCTGGCGAAAGCGGCGCCCGATCCGGTGCACGAGCGACCAATTTTACCGCAGCACCAGCAGCAGCCAGACCGGCGCACATTTGCATCACCTGGATGCTGGAAGCCTTCCGGGCCGGGAATGTGGCCGTCGTGATGTAGACTATCCGCTTCATGCAGAAGCGCGCCACGCATCCATCAGTTCAACCGCCCAGCGAGCGAGGCCGCCGAGGCGTGCGCCGTTCCGCGTAACCGGGGACATCCAACGAAGGAGCGGGATCGAAAAGCCCTTTTTGGGGCGCGACACGATTTCGGGCGGGAGCAAATCCGCCACAGCGGCGCGCAGGACGCGCTTGTTAAATCGGAAATCCGGGGCGAGCGACGCTACCAATTCCACGAATTCGTGATCCAGCAGCGGCGGACGGACTTCCAGCGACACCGCCATGCTGGCGCGGTCCACCTTGGTCAGAATGTCGTCCGGCAGATAGGTCTTCATGTCCACATATTGCAGGCGCGAGACCGGATCGAGGTCGTCCCGCCAGTAGCGCCGGAAGTGCCAGTAGTCGTCGTAATCGTGGAATTCACGCGCCAGGTCGGGGAGCAGGCGTGGCTTCTGGAACGCCTTGATGCGCGCCATCATCGCCCCGTACCGGTCGGCCCCCGTCTTGCCCTTCACGTCGATGTGGAACCGGTTGATGAGGCCCGTCATCCGGGGGAGCGGCGCCAGCGGCCGCGTGGCTGGCAGCAGCAAGTGCCCATAGAGTACGCGTTGCGCAGCCGACCAGCGGCCGTTGCACTGCAGATCAAACCACTGCTTGTGCCACACATAGCCTGCGAATACCTCGTCGCCGCCATCGCCGGAGAGCACCACTTTAACGTGCTTGGCCGCCAGCTTGGACACTGCCAATGTAGGAATGCCGGAGGCATCCGCGAACGGCTGGTCATA
>JBHHUI010000795.1:0-1858 GCA_046753805.1 Anaerolineales bacterium | reverse complement strand
AAGTGCCTGGCGCCCTGCTGCCGCAACCAGTTACTCGCGTGCTTCAGTTGCTCGCCGCGCGGAGCGCGTCCACGCCCCGTAAGGCCAAACCGGTGCGGGGCAGGGCGATCCTTCACCAGACCGGCGCTGCGGTGGTAATAACGCCTCGCCGCCCGGTGTAGACTGCGCTGCAGCCGGTCGTCGCGCAGCATGCGACGCAGCAATAATTGCGCGCGGAGTGCGTCTCTATCGGAAACAGCGGAGGGCCAATATTCGCGCCGTCGAATGTTGGATGGTTCTGCCATACTGCGCCTCGCTTTCTCCCCCGGGCAGCCCAGACCGGTATTTACGAACTGCCGTAGTCCTGTATGGCAGCACTTAGATAGTAGCCTCAGGGTAGTGCTAGTCTCAATGAAAAGACCGGTAGAAAATGGTTTGCAAACCGTTTGTATGTTGGGCAGATGCAGGCTGAAGTTTGAATCTCATTAGGCGGGCGCTGCCCCTCAAATCAACCGCCCGCCTTGGATTGCGTCACATTGACAGAAGTAGTTCCGGTCTCTATCATGGCGGCGCGCGGTTTTTGTCCCAATCTTCATCTCGGACACGCGGAGATCACAGAGGTCTTGTCCTCTCTCTCGGCGCACTCAGCGTCTCAGCCGGGTCATGTTGCGTTCCTGTTGCTAAATGCCCGTTAATCGCCCCCTCACCATCCTGGTGATCACCTACCTGTTTCTTGGACTCGTCTATGACCAGGCCACACCCACCTTTGAGGCGTCAGATGAGGTGTGGCACTTTGGAGTTGTGCGCGAGCTAGCCGAGGGCCGTGGGCTTCCGGTGCAACGGCCTGGGGTTCTCACGACCTACCGCCAAGAAGGGAGTCAGCCGCCCGGCTACTACGCCGCGGCAGCCGCGCTCACGTTCTGGATCGATACATCCGACTTCGCGCAGCACTACGTCTATAACCCGTTTGCGCAGGCCGGTGTGCCCGGCACACTTGTCAATGCCAATATGATGCGCCACACGGACGCGGAGGCCTTTCCGTGGACGGGGGTGACACTCGTGGTGCACGTGCTGCGCTGGTTTTCGCTGTTGCTCGGGGTGGGCACGATCCTGCTGACGCACCATCTGGCCGCGCTGCTGTTTCCCGGCCGGGCGAGCCTGGCCCTCCTCGCGGCTGCATTCACCGCGTTCAACCCGATGTTCCTGTTCATCAGTGCCGCGGTGAACAACGATAATGCGCTGTGGCTGGTCTCGTCGCTGGCGATCTATCTTGTTGCACGGGCAGCGCAGCACGAGATCACCGGGCTGCGCCGAACCCGGCGTAGCGTCATCGACTGGTTGTTGTCTCCGCAGCGGCTGCCGTGGGTGCTTGGTGGGGTGTTGGGCCTGGCCATCATGGTTAAGCTATCAGGTCTCGTGCTTGCGCCGGTGATCGCTGCCTTCATGCTCTGGCGTGCGTGGCGACGCCGCGACTGGCCCGGCCTGGTCCGCGATGCGGCCATCGTCGGGCTTTGTGTTGCCGTACTCACGGGTTGGTGGTTTGCGCGCAACGTCGTTCTTTACGACGAACTGCTGGGCGTGCGGACGATGGCGGCGATCTACGGCCTCCAACGCGCCGGCCCGGTTGCCCTGCTGGAGCTTATCGGCGAGGCGCAGGGCTGGTGGTATTCATTCTGGGGCATTTTCGGCGTGTTCAATATATTGCCGGGCCTGTGGGTGTACGGTATTTACAGCGGCCTTGTTTTGCTGGCCCTGATCGGGGCGGTACGGTTATTGCGTTCCTCCCGCGCTGGAACCCTGCAACTCTTCGGGCAGCATGCACCGCACCTCTTCTCCCTGCTGCTGTTGGGGCTTACTTTTGCCGCAAACATCTACTGGA
>JBHHUI010000794.1:0-1860 GCA_046753805.1 Anaerolineales bacterium | reverse complement strand
CGTCGCTACAAACGCGACGACAGACGGCAGCATTCAGGTTATGGGCAGCGAGTCCCCTGCCCTGGCCGCGCCCGGTGAGCCGATGTTCTTTATGGTCTATTATCAAAAGTTGGCCTCCGAGCAGCGCAATCTGTATGGCTCGGTACAGCTTATTGACAGCGTGGGGCAGAAGCTCGGACAGGTTGATCAGGCGCTGGGGACGGGGTCGTTTCCGGACTATCCGTATTCTGAATGGCGGCTTGATGAAGTTGTACGGGATCAGTTTTTATTGTTTGCGCCAAACGACATCGTGACGCCGGCAGTGCTGGACGTTTTGATGGTGGTCTATGATCGCGATACTGGCGAACGCATCGCGGAAACGTGGCTCTCTCCGGTCGCAATTACTACCATAGCGCAGGCAACTATCCCGTCAACTGCAGTGCGACTGGAGCATTCGGTCGGCCTGGTGGAACTGCTCGCTGCGGATACCCGTCTCGCTGCTGATCAACTTGAAATAACGTTGTATTGGCAAGTTGCTGACGCTGTTCCGGTTGACGGTGTGGTCTTTATTCACTTGTACGACGGCGCGGGAAACTTTGTTCAGGGCAACGACTCAGAGCCGCTGGGAGGCCGCTATCCTATGAGCGTGTGGCAGCCGGGCGAAACCATCGTGGATGAACACAGATTCGTCGTAAGCGTGCTTGCCCGTGGAGCCTACAGCGTGCACGCAGGCATTTACGATCCCATCACGGGCGAGCGATTCCCCATTACCGCACCGAATGGGCAGCGCGTGCTGAACGATTCGCTGGAGATTGGTCAGGTGCAGATTCCGTGAAACTGAAAATCGACAATTCGGGTTGGTGGGCTGCTCTACTCGGGCTATTATATTTCGTTGGCGCCGTCATCTATAGCCTGGTCGTGCCAATGTGGGAAGGTCCGGACGAGCGGGAGCACTTCTTTTATGTACGGTATGTGGCGGCTGAATGGCGTATCCCGGACGCCATCGAAGAATACGACTCATATGCCTGGGTGCCCACTCACGGACCACTTTACTATTTCGTAGCTGCCCCATTCATCGCTCAATTGGATACATCGGATATAAGCAGCTTGCCGCTGTCGAATCCTCAGGCGACGGCGAATGACCTAGACGGACTAGGGAATCGAAAC
The DNA here is from genome assembly GCA_046753805.1 of Anaerolineales bacterium. GTDB lineage: Bacteria > Chloroflexota > Anaerolineae > Anaerolineales > JBHHUI01 > JBHHUI01. The sequence continues at coordinate 714 of JBHHUI010000794.1, read as the reverse complement.
GGGTACATCCACACGTCGGCGGAACACTGGCCCTATGCGGATGCTAACGTTCGCGCGCTCCATATTGCGCGCATGGTAACTGCTGCATTCGGCGCGCTTGCAGTCGTTGCTGTTACTCTGCTGGGTTCCCGTATCTCGCCGTCGGTCGGTATTATTGCGGGACTGCTTCTCGCGTCTAATCCGGAGTTCCTCTTTTTAGGGGGTCTCATCCAAAATGACGCGCCTGCAGCTGCACTGGCAACCGTGGCGTTGCTCTTCCTGGTGCGTTACTGGGAAGCTCCGGGCTGCGGCCGCGCAGCCCAGGTCGGGGCACTTGCCGTTCTCACAAAGGCGAGTAATCTGGGCTTGCTGGGCGTGGCGGGACTGGTAATACTTACAAGACGCCGGCATTTGCTGCGCAAGCTGCTCTCGGAAGGCGCCACAATCGGTGGCATTTGCCTAATCTTCTCCGCGTGGTGGCTAGGGCTGAACTATGTCCGCTATGGCGATATCACGGGACTTGTGGGCAGCCTCACATTGATGCCGGGTGAGCAGGTGAATTACGCTGAGCTTCCCAATCTAATAGGGTTGGTGCGCTTCACCGCCGCGTCGTCCTGGGCGCTTTTTGGCGCGTCGAATGTTCTCGGGCCGGGCTGGATTCATTGGTTACTCTCAGCAATTGCGGTTATTACCGGTTCCGGAATATTCATGAACCGACTTCACTGGCCCCTGGCG
>JBHHUI010000793.1:0-1860 GCA_046753805.1 Anaerolineales bacterium | reverse complement strand
GACCGTCACCAACGACGGCGACCACCGCACGATGCGCGTCCGCGCCTCCGGCAATAGCACTTCCCGCTGATAGCGCTTCCATGACGGAAAGCCCCCCCCACTACTACTAGAGCCGCCGCTTGCAGAACCGCCGCCTGCAGAGCTGACGCCCGGTCGCCGACTCGCCGGTACGTCCTCGACGCCCTTCTTCGCGTCATTGTAGCGTTGCCACTCGGCGTCTTTCCACTCGTCCAGCGCGGCCAGATCAGGGTCGCTGTTCCACATCTCCAGCGCCCTGTCGGGGTTATTCAGGTAGGCCGTCTCGTATGCGTTCCACTTATCCCAGATGCCCGCGCCAAATTTGTCTATCGCGCGCTGATGAATGCGCTCTTTGAACTGCGCCTGCGTCGGGAAGGTCTCTTCACCAATCGCCCGCGTCCGGTCAACGAACTCCGGCGTGCCCTCCTCGTAGGGCGCCATCAGCGCGGACAGCGCAATCTGGTTCGGCGTAGCGCCATTGCTTACAAAACCCTCGTATAATCCCGCCAGCGCATCATTCGCGCCCGGCTTCATGGCGCGCTCGTTGCCCTGACTATCGCGGAAGAAGGGGCCGTCCGGTTCGGGCACGTTCAGGCGCGCCAGCCGCGCATCCAGTTCCGTCTCGAACTCATCCTTTGCGTCCCACATCTCCCGCAATTGCGGATGGTCGGTCAGATAGACCCGGTACGCGCCCCCGTTCTCTTTCAGCCGGAAATAGGCGTCCTGCTGTATCCAGATGTCCTCGCCGTATTGTTTCTCCATCTCCGAGCGCCATTGGCTCGTGTAGAAGCGCTCAAACTCGTCAATACCGCCATAGTAGGCCGTCAGGCGTGGATGGCCGATGACGTATTCGGTCTGGAAGTCCAGCGCCTCACCTACCACCGGATACAGTTCCAGAAACGCGTCTCGTCTTTCGTAGCCCTCCGGCGTTCCGTCGCCCAATCCGAAAAAGACATCAATCAAATCGTAGATGTCGTCCCCAAACCGCTTCTTAATCTGCGCTCGCATTACGCGATGGTCTGCTCGCGCAGCATTCCATTCGGCCTGTGTCGCCTCGTTCGGCAAGGCCAGCAGCGCACCCAGATCAACCGCGCCGGCCAGCATTCGCTGGCGGTCGGTCTCACGCCACGTATCATCGAAGCCCTTTCCGCTATACCAGCGGTCAATCAGCTTCTCGTCCAGCCCCACGCTTTCCAGCAGGTCGCGGCTCTGTCCGGGCGGTATGCGCCGCATCACCGTCCACACATAGCTTTCGTCGCGGTATTCGGGGTTCTTGCGCGCCAGCAGCAAGGTGTCCATAAAGGGATAACGCTTGCCCAGGTCGTCCCAGGCCGCGCGGTATTCCTGTGGCGAGAGGTCGGGCTTGCGCTGTATCAGACCGAACATATCGCCGTAAAACTGGTCAATGGCGATATCGCGCGCGTTGCGCCCCTTGAACCCCACGCCGAACAGTGTGCTTCCAACCTGTCCCACGGCGCGCCCGGTCTGTACACCTGCGCCGGGCAGGCCGGTCTGTACGTATTCCTGCGCCAAATCCCAGGCCTCGCCGCTCTGTGTGTAGGCCGCGTCAATCGCTTCTTCGCGTCCCACAAGCCCCTGATCAACCAGCAGCGCGAGCATCCGCCCCACCCGGCGCTTCTCGTAAGTCCCCAGCCCGCCCTGTGCCAGGATGAGCGGGTCTAATTCCAGTCCGCCCGGCTGCAATACTTTCCCTTTGCCGGTAATGCCCAGCAACGCCGTGGCCGCCTTTATGCCCGCCGTCTGGGGGATGAGACGCCCGGCAAACGCGGCCGCCGCGTCTTTCTCATCATTCACCAACAGCGCACCAGCTACTGCCAGCGT
>JBHHUI010000792.1:0-1863 GCA_046753805.1 Anaerolineales bacterium | reverse complement strand
GTCTGTACTGCTCAAACCAACACCTGCGCTCGACTCCCAGAGCGCTAGCGCCTGCTCGTAGTCTTGCAGCTTCATTTCGCGAATACGGATAGCCATGCGCGTTGCCGCCGTAGTCTACCAGCGAGCGGCCCGCCGGCAAACCAAGCAGCGTGCACACCTCAAGCATGCCTGCTTGTGATTCAGAAGTCGCTGTACTACGATAGTACACATCCGTCCGAACAACATTCAGGAGTACCTCATCATGGAGCTGCAGATTTCTTCATTCGCGAATGACTCTTCCATCCCGGGCGAGTTCTCGTTCTGCATACCTGCGGAAGAAGGCCACGTGCAACTTGGCGCCAACCGCAACCCCCATCTGCGCTGGAGCGGCACGCCGGAGGGCGCCCGTTCGAACGCCGTCATCTGCGTGGACGTGGACGTGCCCTCGTCGGGCGAAGATGTCAACCAGGAAGGTAAAACGGTTCCGGCCTCGCTGCCGCGCGTGGATTTCTACCACTGGGTGCTGGTAGACGTGCCCGCCACAGTGACCGAGATTCCGGCCGGGGCGGTTTCCGATGGCGTGACCGCGCGCGGCAAGCCACTCGGCCCGTCCGATTACGGCGTCAACGGCAAGAACGACTACACGGCGTGGTTCGCCGGCGATGCGGACATGTCGGGCAACTACGGCGGCTACGACGGCCCTTGCCCGCCGTGGAACGACGAGCTATTGCACCACTACCATTTCCGCGTCTACGCACTGGATGTCGCATCGCTGGGGCTGTCCGGGGAATTCGGCGGAGCGGATGCCGTCGCAGCGATGGAGGGCCATATTCTCGATCAGGCTGAATGGGTCGGAACATACTCACTGAACCCGGATGTCTCCGGTTAATCCGGCCCTATTCCACGCCTGACGTCGAACGCGCCGCAGATATTTGCGGCGCGTTACTTTACAGAGCAGATTTACTACAAAGACATCAGGGTGCAAAGCCCTTCGGTCTTTGTGGCGGGAGTCCTTCCACAGCCGGTCGTGGTTACAGCGCGCGGATTTGCTCGACAAACTCGCCCAGGCTCACTGTTCCGGCTAGCAGACCGAGCGAGCCAGCCGCCATGGCGAGACCCCCGCTCCCGACAAGATAGGCTCCCACAGCAAGCGCGAGGAAGACGAGCGCGACGCCGAACCGCACGCCCAGCCAGGCGAAACCGCCGATAACTTCGAGTTGGTCAGATCCCTCCACGGACGCAAGCATATCCGCGTGGGCGGAGTCTTCATGCCCTAATTATTCGGGGGATAGCGGGCGCGAACGTCCAAGCCAGCCTGTAAGCCGCGTTCTGTGCCCGTGCACGGTCGAGTTTACACCGGGGGGCTTCGTCCTCACTGGTGCGCGCGCGGCGATCATCTATCTGGGACGGACATCGCTGCCCGCCTCCTGCGGCCTACCCGGAGCTCTGACGTGGCGGGCCGCCACTCGCCCCTGTTTGGCCTTGCTCCGCGTGGGGGATACCTGGCCGCGAGCATTACTACCCGCGCCGGTGCGCTCTTACCGCGCCTTTTCACCCTCACCCCGCCGAGGCGGGGCAATCTCCTTCTCTGTGGCCCTCTTCCGCCGGTCACCCGGCCCGGATGTTATCCGGCACGCTGCCCGCTGGAGCGCGGACTTTCCTCGAACAGCCTGAAGGCTGCCCGCGATCGCCCGGCTGACTTGGACGTTGATTGGATCATAAGGCGCGGATTGCTACCCGTCAAGCCTTCACCAGTGGGCACGCAGGATTATTGTCAATAAAGACCCTCGAGGCCCGCTGCGCGAGACCTCGGAGGTCCCAGCCGAACTCGAAAGGGTTTCGACAACATCCGTATGCACACCTTCACTAAAGACCTTCGAGGTT
>JBHHUI010000791.1:0-1873 GCA_046753805.1 Anaerolineales bacterium | reverse complement strand
AAGTAGCAGACGCCGCCCAGCCCGACCGCGAACCCGTCGAGCGGCAGCGCGGCGCCGGGGGTTACACCTACCCGTACGAGAAGCGCTGCTCCTTCCACACATCGGCGTCGTTGTGGTATCCAGCCTGCTCCCAGAAGCCCAAATGGTCCTCGGCGCGGAATTCCAGCGCCCGCAGCCATTTGCCGCCTTTCCAGAAATATGGCTCGTGCAGGTCGCTCCGGCCCGGAATGGCCCCAACCACGCAGCGCAGCGGATAGCCATGTTCGCGAGCAATCGGCGCGCCGTCCAGATGAGTGGCCAGCAGAAAGTTGTCAGCCAGCGCCAGTTCAACCGGAATATTAGTCGTAAACCCGTGTTCGCAGTGCTGGACCACAAACCGGGCTTCGGGTTTGAGTTTGAGAATGCCTTGTTCCACAAGCGTCCGGAGGTGGACGCCCTTCCATTCGGTATCGAACTTGCTCCAGCGCGTCACACAGTGGATGTCCATTACGACGCGGGTCTGTGGCAGCTGATTGAATTGTTCCCAGTCCCAGCGCACTTCATTTTCGACCGCGCCGAAAATGCGCAGGTCCCACTTTTCCAGGTTCAGTTGAGGAGTTGGACCGTAATGAAGAACGGGGAATTTTGTCGTGAGAGATTGCCCCGGAGGCAGCCGGCCCTCCCGTTTGACCCGGTCTTCTAATGCTTTGCGCTCGCGAATACCCTTAAACATAAATTGCTCCGTTTCGTTGCCGTCTGCGCGATTATACACACGTAGCCGGCTGCCATTAACGCCCAATGAGCGTCGTGGCGGTGTGTAGTCTTACCTACGTCAGGGCTTTCTCGGCCCACTTATAGTGGTGAAGCGTCTCAATAAACGCGGCCCTGCCGGCTGGGAGGACACCTATGAGCCGATGGCTCGTGCTTATTTCACTCTCCACAATAGTATTAGCCGCGTGCAGCGCGGCGGTAGTCGATGTTACGCCGCCGGAAGGCGGCTCCACCAGCGCCTCTGCCGCGGAGCCCACGGCTTCCGATTCTCCGCCGGAAGACACGGCTCCCGCGCCCACGGTAGCGCCTACTGACACAGCACCCGAAGAGGACACCGCCCCGGTGGATACGGGAAACCCCGCCGCCGATTCTGCAGCGGGCGACGATCGCTGCCTCCCGGATGGCGTGCGCTTCAGAACCTCGTACTGGCCCCAAACCGATTTCTGCCAGTATTCGATCGATTTCTCCGAAGTACTCTCCGGCGGCCCACCACCGGACGGGATTCCCGCCCTCGACGATCCCCAATTTGTATCGATCGCGGATGCCGATGCCTGGCTGGCAGATGTCGAACCGGTCATCAGTTTCGAGCACGAGGGTGACGTTCGCGCATATCCGCTTCAGATTCTCATCTGGCACGAAATTGTGAACGACACGGTAGGGGGGCTGCCCGTGTCCGTTACGTTTTGCCCGCTCTGCAACGCAACCATTGTCTTCGATCGCACGGTAGACGGCACTGTGCTTGACTTCGGGACGAGTGGGAACCTGCGCAACTCCGACCTGATCATGTACGACCGCCAGACCCAGTCGTGGTGGCAACAGTTCACGGGCGAAAGCATCGTAGGCGCCTATAACGGCACGCGCCTCACGTTCCTGCCGGCCGGTATTGTCTCGTGGGCCGACTTCAAAGCGGAACATCCAGATGGGCAAGTGCTCTCGCAGGACACCGGCTACGGGCGCAGCTACGGTTCAAATCCCTATGCCGGATATGATCGCATCGACTCGCGCCCGTTTCTCTACGCCGGCGAACTGGACGGCCGACTCCCGCCTATGGCGCGCGTTGCCGCCATCGAAGTCAACCCAGATACTTTCGTCGCCTTTCCGTTTCAAACGATGGAGCAGGTGG
>JBHHUI010000790.1:0-1880 GCA_046753805.1 Anaerolineales bacterium | reverse complement strand
CGGCTGGCTTGTGGTGCCGGTGCGCGGCGAGACGAGCAACGTCACGACAATGGTGACGGCGAAAGCGTAGTCGAAGCGGACGGTCTCGCCGCCGCGCGCGCGCCACCAGGCCCAACCCGCCCAGAGCAGCGCCGCAGCGGAGAGCAGAAGCTCGCCCGGCCGCCCCAAAAACGGGATCAGTTCGTGCGTGACGATGTTAACCACCGAGCCGATCTCCGTATAGCCCGTATACGCCACGGCCTGATCGTACAGCGCCAGCGGCCAGTCAGGCGCCACAACGAACGAAAAAGCTGCCAGCAAGACCAACGTGATCGCGAGCGATAGCGCCAGCCGGTACCGGCGCGCAGCCAGGCTCCAGGCAAATAACGCCGGGAGCAGCAGCACCGCCAGCGTCGGTTTCGCCGTGGAAAGCGCCAGCGCCGCCCCGGCCAGCACATCCCGGTCCGTCTGGATTGACCACCACGCCAGCGTGACGAGCAGCACCATGACGACGCTCAACTGTCCGAGCAGCACGGCGCGCGCTGAGGGGTACACGACCACGGCCCACACGGCGATCAGCGCAGCCAGCCACGGGGGCGGCCGCCAGCGGTGGATTCGAAACGAGAGCAACACGACCACCAGCAGACTGAAGACCAGCGCCGTCATCCAGGCAGCCTGCGCCCAGTCGTACGGCAGGAGCGCAATGCCTGCGAAAAACAGCATCGCGTACGGTAGGTACAAAAAGCGCGCCAGGTCCTCGCCCGGCTCGGTCGCCGGCCGTCCGTAGATCAGGCGCTGCCCGCGCGCTGCAATGGCCGGATCGTACGGCGACAGACCTTCCAGCAGCCAGGCGCGCGTAGCAACCCAGCGCGGCAGCATGTCGTTTGCGCCCGGATTGTGTTGGGTGTACCCGTTGCGGAGCGCGACCGTGAGACCCGCGAGCAAGACCGCCAGCCCGGCCCCGAGGCCGATGCGCGTCCAGAGATTAACCGATTTCATCGATCTGACCCGTATCCCTCCGTGAGAATCCGCGTACCCGATCACGGAATCTCGTACAACGTATACGCCTCGCCGTACGTCTGCACCGCTCGCAACAGCCCGCGCAGTTCTTCGAGCGCCAGCCAGTCCGCCTCGGTGAATGGATCGAAGCCATCCAGACGGATGAATTGGACGCCGACTTCCGAAATAAGCACGTGCGATACGCCCTCCGCGCGCCAGTTTGCCAGGATTTCGGCGGCGCTTGCGCCCGATTGGCGGGCATGCCACCAGCGGTCGAGCAGGGCGTCGGGGCGGCAGCGCGGCACGCAGCCATAGGCGCGCGGCTCCCACAGAAATAGCACCCGGTCGGCCGCGTCGAAGTGCTGCAGGTGGTCGTGTACCACGGCATACCAGCCCAGCCGCTCGCGCCGGTACTCGTCCGACGACTGCGCGCCCAGCAGCACCGGCAGCGGATTCGTCTCCACAAAGCCGGACAGCGCGCGGACGGCAGCCAGTACTATCACGAATCCGATGATGCCCCGGAGTACCCACTGAATCCGGAGCGCCGCCACATCCAGCGTCCGCAACGCATCAAAACCTGCGGTGGCAAGCAGCGCCAGCACGGGGAACACCGGCAGGAGCAGGCGCGTCTGCACGAGCAGGCCGGACCACGCCATCTCAACCAGCCACACCGCCAAAGCGGGGACCGCAACGGCGATGGCGGCGCCCAGCGCGCGCCGCTCAGAGGCGGGCCGCAACCGCCAACCCAGCGCGGCGAGTGGAATGAGCATGAGCCAGAGCGGCCCGATCGTCGCGCCGAACGGCGGCGCGCCTTCCACACCCAGCACGGTTGCATTCCACGGCGCGAGCAGCAGGTCGCGCCCGGCCAGTCCCGTCCCCGGTCGTGAATACCACCACCGGCG
>JBHHUI010000789.1:0-1887 GCA_046753805.1 Anaerolineales bacterium | reverse complement strand
AAGTCGATCGTCCAGCCTGAATGCATCTTTTCCACCCGACCCGGTTTCGCCGGCCCGAGCGTCATGCGGAGCGCACGCCGGGCGTGGATTTCGCCGGCGTTGGTCTGAACCCGGTACGGCCGGTCCCATTCCTCCGTGCCGCGCATGAAATTGAATGCCCGCTCGGCGCGCCAGCCGCACGGGATGGTCCAGTCGTCGGCTTGCGGCCACGACTGATAACTGCCGCCCGGTGGTTGTGGACTGCCGGTTAATTCGCCGCCCGTCAGCGCAGTCTGCAGCAGTTGTGCTCCTGCCCCGGCAAGCAGCTGGTCGATCTGTGGCCCCGACGCCCCGGCGGGCAATTGTACGCATGACTGCGCTACGATATTCCCGGCGTCAAGTTCCGCCGTCATGCGGTGCACGGTTACGCCCGGCGCAGTCACGCCGTCGCGCAGTTGCCAGAATACCGGCGCCGGACCCCGGTACTGCGGCAACCACGACGGGTGAATGTTGAGCGCCGCCCTGCGGGCGCGGCTGAGAAAGTTCGCAGAGAGGCGCCGGGGAAAACACGCCACGACGATTGCATCCGTCTCCGGCGCATCGCGAGGCGGGATGACGGGAATGTTCAGCGACTGCGCAAGCGTAATGATGGTATGATTCGCGTGTGGTGGCAGCAATGGGATGATGTCTCCGGATATGTTTGCACTGTCCGGGGGGACGACCACGGCCGCGATGGTGTGTTCCGATTGCAATAGCGCCTGCAGCGGCGGCAGCGAAAATGCGCCCGGCGTCCCGACGAAAAGAATCTTCATGGGAGAGTAAACCTATGTCCCGGACGGTGAAATGTGTGAAGCTTGGGCGCGAGTTGGCCGGCCTGGAAAGGCCGCCGTTCCCGGGCGAATTTGGCCAGCGCATCTTTGAAAATGTGTCGCAGCAGGGATGGGAGATGTGGAAAGACCACCAGATTCTCCTCATCAATCACTACGGCCTGAACCTGGCAGACTCATCGGCGACTTCCGTCCTGATGGAGGAGATGGAAAAATTCTTCTTTGGCGACGACGCGCGCGTGCCGGAAGACTGGGTGCCGGAAGGTGAAGGCTCCGGCGCCGGCTTGCCCGGTTCGGATGCCAAAGGCGCTCCGAGTGGCAAGGGAGCTCCGGGCGGCAAAGGCGCTCCGGCCAAAGGCGCGCCGCAAAGAAAGTGAGCAACGAGCAGCAAATCGTTCACAGTTCATTCTGCAAACGGCTCACTGGAATCAGGCCGATCTCCGGCTCGATTTCGAATTCGAGCAAAGCGTGCGCCTCCCGCAGCGCGCGTTCCGCATGCGCCGGTTCGTCCCCGTGCGCGAAAATAAACCCGAGATAACTCTCCCCTTCCGGTAGCGGCGTCACCGGATAGTTGAGCCGCGCCGTAATCTCAATCGATTCGATCCCCGCCACGGCTTCGGCCGCTTCCACGCCGTGTACGCCGCGCAGCAGTCCGCGGGTCGGGATCGGGATCATCAACACGCCCCGTGCGGCGTGCTCGCGCTCCCAGCTTTCGATCGGCAGCCCGGCGGCCTGCCGCAGCACGAGTTCCTCCAGCGAGGCATTGGTCGGGCCGAATTGCAGGGTGGCGGAGCACAGGCCGCCGATAGAGCGTCCTGCAATCTCGACGATCCAAACGCCAGCCTCGTTGATGCGCAGTTCGGCGTGCACAGGTCCGGTCCGCAGCCCCAGCGCTGTGGCCGCCTGTTGGGTGGTCGCCGCCACGGCGCGCTGGATCGTCTGCGGAAGCCGCGATGGCGTGACGTAGATCGTCTCTTCAAAGTAGGGTCCTTCGAGCGGGTCGGGTTTATCGAAAAGCGCCAGCACGCGCAGCCCGTCAGACTCCAGTAGGCCCTCCAGCGCGACTTCGACGCCCGGGAGG
>JBHHUI010000788.1:0-1898 GCA_046753805.1 Anaerolineales bacterium | reverse complement strand
GCGCAAATCGAGACGGAATATGGTTTCACCGTAGCGACAAACACGCACCTGTCGTTGTTCGGATTGTGCGCACGGTGCCACACTGAAGCGTGAGTCGCCTCGCTGGGCCAATAGGACGCAGCTCTGCGCCGATTACGCTGAACGGCCTTTTATCTGCAGCATCAGCATGAAGCCGCCCACGAATCCGTGAAACTCCCTCCACGCAGCCATCTAACACTCCTCTGCGCGCAACTGGCAGTCCTGCTGGCAGCCTGCGGAAGTGGGCTGCCCGCGGACGACCCGGGCAAGCTGAACGTCGTCGCGACGGTGTCGCCCATTACAAACATCGTGTTCAACGTCGGCGGCGACCGGATCGAGCTGGTCGGCATTGTGCCCGAGGGGGTCAACTCCCACACGTTCGCTCCTACGCCGTCGGACGCGCAGGCGCTGGCGCGTGCAGACCGGGTATTCATCAACGGCTTGCACCTCGAGCAGCCCACACTCGCACTGGCGCTTGCCAATCTGAAGCCGGGCGCTGAAATTATCTCGCTGGGCGATTTGACAATTGACGAAGAAGAATATGTCTTCGATTTTTCATTTCCACGCGACGCCGGCAGCCCCAATCCGCACCTGTGGCCGAATCCGGTCTACGCGCTGCACTATGCTGAGATCGTGCTGGCCGCGCTGATCGACGCCGACCCGGTCAATGCGGACTACTACACCGCCAACTATGAGGTATTTGCCGCCCGTCTGCAAGCACTTGACAAAGCGATCACTGCAACCGTTGAGAGCATCCCGCTGGAGAACCGCAAGCTACTCACCTATCACGATTCATGGGCCTATTTTGCGCCTCGGTATGGGATGACCGTCGTGGGCGCGATCCAGCCGTCCGATTTTTCCGAACCGTCCGCCCATGATGTGATCGACCTGATTGAGCAGGTGCGCGCCGAATCCGTTCCGGCGATATTTGGTTCCGAGGTGTTTCCTTCGCCGGTGCTCGAACAGATCGCGCGCGAAACCGGCGCAGCCTTCGTCGACGATCTGGCGGACGATGATCTGCCGGGCGAACCGGGCGACATGCAGCATTCGTATGTGGGGTTGATGGTGCACAATCTGGGCGTCATGGCGCGCAGCTTGGGCGGCGACCCCACGCTGATTGCGGGGGTCGACGTCCGCAACATACCCGGCAGCGACGCAGCCGTCGCACAGCGTCAATAGGTCATCCACAGACCATGCACCCGATCGTCGAACTAAAAGGCGTGCGGTTCGGATTTGGCGCCACGCCCGTACTTGAGGACATTGACCTGCACCTGCACCCCGGGCAGATGGCCGCCGTCGTCGGCCCGAGCGGTGCGGGCAAAACCAGTCTGCTCAAGCTCATTCTCGGCCTGTACCGCCCCACAGCCGGCATTGTGAATATCAACGGCCGTCCGCTGGTCGGCGAAGTACCGGCGCGGGTGGCATATGTACCCCAGGTCGAGACGGTGGATTGGAATTTCCCGGTAACGGCCGAACAGGTTGTGCTCATGGGCGCGGCGCGTGATGCAAGTCCCTGGCCCTGGCCGTCTGCAGGCGTGCGGGCGCGAGCGCGAGTCCTCCTGGAACAGTTGGGGATCGCGGACCTGGCTGCGCGCCACATCCGCGATCTGTCCGGCGGACAGCAGCAGCGCGTCTTTCTCGCCCGTGCACTAATCGCCGACCCGGCGCTGCTCGTGCTGGACGAACCAACCTCCGGCGTGGACATACACACGGCCGAGAATGTGCTCCACCTGCTGGCGGACCTGAACCGCGCCGGGATGACCGTGCTCCTGTCCACGCACGACCTGAACGCAGCGGCCGCGCACGTACCATGGGTGGTGTGTCTCAACCGTCGGCTGATCGCGCAAGGTCCGCCGGACGAGGTCTCGACGGCCGATAGT
>JBHHUI010000787.1:0-1913 GCA_046753805.1 Anaerolineales bacterium | reverse complement strand
AAGTTTCCGTTTATCTTCATCGACAATGCCATTCTTTCGATTGAAGAAGGAGCAAATGAGTGGCATCGTACAGTGTATATAGTCCCTTCGTTCGGATAAACCCAACACGAGAGGCTCTGGCTGGTCGCGATATTCCACGCAAGGTCGGGGTGGCTGTCACATTGGACTTCGCTAACCACACTACCAGCGTCAGATTTCCGGAGACCACCTAGCCCCCTGCTGGTTCTTCCGATTTCCACTCGTTGAACCTCTTGAGTCAATAAGTCCGCCTTCGTGGTGATCATGAAACTACGACTCCTCACCCGCGACGACGTTCGGTCCGCCATAACTATGCGCCAGGCCATTGACGCCATGCGCCAGGCCTTCGGGCAGTTGTCCGCCGGCCACGCCCGCGTCCCGCTGCGCCTGCCGCTGGAAACCGAGAAGGGCGTCACGCTGTTCATGCCGGCCTACCTCCAACGCACCGGCGACCTGGGAGCCAAGATCGTCTCGGTCTACGGCGACAATCCCGATCACGGCCTGCCGATGATCAACGCCCTGGTGCTGCTGCTGGACAACCAAACCGGCGTGCCGCTGGCCCTCATGGACGGCGCCTACCTGACGGCGTTGCGCACCGGCGCCGGCTCGGGTCTGGCCACGGAACTGCTGGCCCGCGAAGATGCCGAAGTCGTTGCCGTGTTCGGGGCCGGCGCTCAGGCCCGCACCCAACTGGAGGCCGTCCGCACTGTCCGCCCCATCCGCGAAGTGCGCATCGTCTCGCGGACTCGCGAATCCGCTCAGCAATTTGTCGACGAGATCGAGGGCGTCGAGGCCCGGGTGTTGGACGACCGGTCGGCGGCTGTGCGGGGCGCGGGCATCATCATTGCTGCCACAACCAGCTCAACGCCGGTGTTCGATGGACGCGACGTTGAACCGGGCACCCACATCAACGGGATCGGCTCGTACACGCCAGAGATGCAGGAGGTGGACGCCGCCGTCGTGCAGCGGGCGAAAATCGTGGTGGATCAACGGGAGGCGGCGCTGGAGGAGGCCGGCGACCTCATCATCCCCATCCGCCAGGGGCTGGTCCGCGCGGCGGACATCTACGCCGAACTGGGGGAGATTGTGAACGGCGAGAAGGCCGGCCGCACGTCCGACGATGAGGTCACCTTCTTCAAGTCCGTCGGCAACGCCGCCCAGGACGTGGCGACGGCCCGCTGGGTGCTGCGGGCGGCGGAGGAGAGGGGGCTGGGATCAGTTGTGATGCTGTGAGCAACCGCAGCCTGGTCTTGTTCCCCGGCTCTAAGTATGCTACAATGGATTTGTACAAGAGGGCGTGTTCCCTAACCGAATTAAGGTAGAGTCTATCCGAAGAGGCAAGCGAGGCTGAGAAATGACTACCGCATCTGTGCGAGAGCTGCTGCACCGGCAAGTGGATGAGATGCCGGACGAACTCGTCAGGGAGATTGCAGACTTCATCGCCTTTGTACTGGCTCGGCGGCGAACGCCGTCCCCCTACGCGGACTGGGCCGAGGAAGAGTGGCACCAGTTTGCACTTGGCCAGTTCTTGCGCGAAACTGATGATGATGTCGAATACACCCTCGATGACGCCGTAGAAGTGTACAACCGATGAGCCCGGGCGATCTTGTGCTGATACGCTTCCCGCAAGCCGACCTTCGGGCAGGAAAGCTGCGACCAGCGCTAGTCGTCGCAATCGCGCCTGGTCGGCACCCTGATGTTCTGTTGGCTCTAGTTACTTCCCGCGTGTATCAGGCGGTTCCCGGATTCGATGAAGTCGTAGACCCTTCCGCTGCCGACTACGCTGCAACCGGGCTCAAAGTTCGGTCCGTTATTCGACTGGCCCGCCTGGTTACCGTAGACCCCGCTGCGATTGAGGCCCGGCTCGGTACAATCTCCCCTGGGCGTCTGGACCG
>JBHHUI010000786.1:0-1917 GCA_046753805.1 Anaerolineales bacterium | reverse complement strand
AGGTTCGAACGCAGCAGCAGCTCGTCCAGCGCTGCCTGCACCTGTTGAATTCTACATCCCACGATGCCCCGCCGGGCAATAAGCACAATATCCCACCCGGGCTGAATTGCATCAAGTCGCACGCGGACGGCTTCCCGCAGCAGACGCTTGGCCCGGTTGCGCGTGACGGCCTTGCCCACCGATTTTCCAGTAATGACGCCCACACGAGTGTGGGGTTGATCGTTGCGACAGGCGTTAAGAACCAATAACGGGTGCGCCCATGCGCGTCCCGCACGTCGCACCCGCTGGAAATCTTTCTGATTGCGCAGCCGTATCATCTTGAACGAGGATCATCCGGCCCGCCGTCATGTAATTGCGGTGAAGAAAGACGTCAATGCTCGAGCCACTCGCCTCCTGGGTCCTCCTGCGACCCGGCGTACGCGGGGCTAGCGCTTGCGCTTCGGGCGAATGGACGACGGCCCGCTTTTCGTGCCGTTCCAGTTCTCGTGCCGTTTGACGTGTGTCCGTGTGACCGCCAGTACCTTGCGGCCTTTAAGGCGGCGCGCTTTAATCACCTTGCGTCCCCCGGCCGTTTTCATACGCTGGCGGAAGCCGTGCACACGTGCGCGCCGGCGGATTTTTGGCTGATACGTTCGCTTGGGCATGCGATGTCCTCACACAAAACTGCGGCTCGACGTGCAACTACTCGCCCGCACGACGGCCGCGCATCATTCAAGAAGAATGGGGCTGTTTCCAGCGCCGCGAGATTATACCATAAGCATCATCCTGCAGCTTGAGTGCGGCGCACACAACGGGCGTCAGTCCGTGGGATGGCGTGGTCAGCAGCCCGTCCCACCCCTTGCAGCGACTTATGTTGACCAAAGTGCCAGTCGCCTGAAAATTGACCAACATCGCGAAATGCGCCTGAATCTATCTCGCGTTTGACTGCTATTCCTGCGCAGACTATACTGCCGCCCATGCTGCCTGAGACGCGCGTCATCGTCGTCGCGAACCAAAAAGGGGGGGTGGGGAAGACCACAACCACTCTGAATCTGGGCGCGGCGCTCGCCGAACTAGGCAAACTGACCGTCGTGATAGACCTGGACCCCCAGGCGGCCCTGACAGCCTCGTGTGGATATGACCCGTATAAACTCAGCCGCACGACGTACACGCTGCTTACCAACGAAAATGCCTCGTTTGTGGGGACGCTCCGGCCCGTGTCCGAATTCTTACGGCTCGCGCCGGCCTCGATCGATCTTGCCATAGCGGAAATCATGCTGAACGAATTTCCAGATCGCGCCTTTCGGCTGCGGAACGCGCTCGACCGCAGCCGAATGCCGTTCGACTTCGTGCTGATCGATACGCCGCCAAGCTTGGGCGTGCTAACGGTGAACGCGCTGACCGCTGCGCAGGAACTCCTCATCCCGGTCCAATGCCAGTATCTGTCGATGCGCGGCGTGCGGGCTTTGCTCGAAACCGTCTGGCTCGTGCATGAACACATGAACTCGGGGCTGGATTTGCTCGGCGTGCTGGCGACGATGTACCGCGAGAACTCCGGGCATTCACGTGAGGTTGTGGACGAGTTGCGCGCCGTGTTTGAGGACAAAGTTTTCGAACAGATCATCGACGATGCCGAATCGGTGGCCGAAGCTCCGGTCGCGCGGAAGTCGGTTCTGGCCTATGATCCCAGTAGTTCGGCGGCGCAAGCCTATCGCCGGCTGGCGGAGGGTATTTGTAATGACCAGTGAAAAAACCGTTAAAGATCGCGGTCGCGAAATTCTGCTGCCGCCGCGCGGCGATCCGTTTAAGAAGGACCCCGTACACGACGAAATCCGTATACCCGATCCGGACCGGCTGGACGATATTGTTATGGAAGCAGCGCCGGATGAGCCGCGCGATCTCGGGCCGGAGGAACTTGCGGCCATGTTCCCCAGCACG
>JBHHUI010000785.1:0-1919 GCA_046753805.1 Anaerolineales bacterium | reverse complement strand
TCCCTCGCGCTGGAGCAGCGCGAGGTCTGGAGTCCCGCCGGGCTGCGCGAGGTGCACCGGCAGCTCGAGCTCTACGAGTACCACTATGACTACGCGAGCAAACGGTATCGCTACCAGGGGCCGGGGGGTTCCGACGATGACCTGGTATCTGCGGCGCTGTTGGCCTGGCAGGGGCATTTGAAGCGATGGGCGCGTCGTGAGGGCGGCGCATTCGAGGTCGGAGTATGAGGGGAGAGACATGACCGAGATCGAGTATCTGGACCGAGACGCTCCGTTGCCGGAATACGCATATTCGCTGCCGCCGATGCCGTGTTTCCGTTGCGGAGCGGTGTGGGTGGGGCAGATGCGCGCAACGCGCCGGACCAAAGTCACACGCGAGTATGTATGGCTCCGGTGCCGGGCGTGTGGGCGAAGTTTTCAGCTCCCGAGGAGGGAGTTAACGCACGCGCAGCTCCGGGATACGCGTATACGCATTTAATTTGGCGGCCATCAATCCTAGTCGTATAGTCCAGGAAAAGGACTTCGACTATGGCGATGACTGTCAAAGATTTGCGATCCACGAGCCCCTATTATGACGCGGGCAAAATCCAGCGATACCAGGCGTTGTACTGCGGCGGCGATTTGTTCAGAAATAAAATTGACCAATTCCTGATCAAACGACGCAGCGAGGAGCGCCAGATCAAGGGGCTCGCGTCCGTGGACATGTTCCGCGAGCGGGCGAAATGGGCGCAATACATCAACCGCGCTGGCGGGCTCATCGATTGGTTCCGGGCGGCGGTATTCCCTGATCTGCGCCTGACGGTGGAGAACGCCGAGGACGAGCGCGCGGAGTATTGGCTCGGGCTCAACGAGGACGCCGACGGTCGCGGGCGACCGCTCGCTATGGTTGCGCGCGATGTGTTGGTGCAGGCCCTGGTGCATGGTCGGGCATACCTGCGCGCGCATGTCAAGACCGAAGAGGCGACGCGTAGCGATCCAGAGAGCTACCGGGTCTGGATGCGGCCGTTGACGCCCGCGAGTGTGATTGATTGGTCCTCCACGGCCGACGATGACGAGGACCTGGATTGGGTGAAAATATACAGCGCTCTGCCGATGCGCTCGCCGGGCGCGGTCTACGGGGCTGATGCGGTCGTGCGCCATCGGTGGGTGGTGACATCCGAGACGGAGATCACCACGTATGAGGCCGTGCAGAGGGGGCCGCAGCCGCTCGACGAGGGCCTGATGGTCGAGGGCATTACGCGGCCGCACGATTTCGGAGAGCTGCCGATATTCGACGCGCGGATCACGCCGGACCAATGGGTGATGGACCGCATAGCCGACGTGGTTGTGAGTTTGTACAACGCCGAGGCGGCATTGTCCTACGCGCTAATGATGCAGGCGTACGCGCAGCCGGTATTTCATCTAGTAGATTCTGACCTATCAAAGGTCGTGGTATCAGAGGCGCACGCGATCAGGCTGGAAGCCGGCGAGAAATTCGAGTACGTGACGCCACCCGCCAACGTGTTCGAGCCGTTGGCGAGCAACATTGAGCGTCTGAAATCGGCGTTTTACGAGGTGCTGCAGGCGATGGCGATCAACGCCGCTAGTATCCCACAGGCCGGGCGACTATCGGGCGCGGCAGTGTCGGAGATGCGCGATCCAATGAAGGTGCTGCTCACCAGTTTTGCCTCGCCGATATTGGAGGTCCTGTGGCGGTGGGTGCGCGCGGTGCAGGCGTATCGCGGCGATGAGGATTTACAGATCGAGATTGAATTGCCTGCGGCGTCCGCGCCGGATGCCGGGGCATTGCAGGGAGTGATCGATGGCACGCAGACCTAGACGTGAACCCTATGAGGACAGACGAGAGGCAGCGCCTGCTCCGGCCCGGCCGCAGCACGCGCCCACCGATCCTCTACCTGGTATGGTGGACGCTATCGAGG
>JBHHUI010000784.1:0-1920 GCA_046753805.1 Anaerolineales bacterium | reverse complement strand
AGGGGATGGCCAATCGATGCTCGTCATATACCATGAACTGGTGCCGCGTCCCCGAGTAAGGGCCCTCGAATCCGAGTCGGCGCAACCGCCGGATGAAATCGCGTCGTTTACAGGATGTCCAGCGGCTCAAGAGAGGGTACCTTGTTCAAGTCGATACCCCCCAACACGGGCAACGAATGACCAAGTTTTAAACCAACGAGAATCCAGTCCTCTAGTGTGGAGCGCAACTCCTCCGCACACGCCTTTTGCGTTGCGCCGAAAGCAATAACCCCCTTACATGCAGGAATGCGCCCTGAATACGAACCATCGTCGAGTATTACATATTCGGCGCGGTGCATCGCCGCAGCGACGTAGTTACTTAATACGAATTGTGTTGCCATAGAGCCTCGCCTGTCTGGTGATGGCCGCAGCAAGATTGTATCATTACAGGCGGGATATAATCACGTCGAGGCCGACGAGGAGTAATGCATGACAAAGACGGAGGTCGATTGGTCGGAAGTCGCCCGGCTCGTGCTCCTTTCCCGGGCGCTGGACCGGCTGGAGATTGAGCAGCTCACGCCGCAAGGCAAAGTGAAATATCAGTTCTCGGCGGCGGGGCACGAGCTATCGCAGGTGCTGCTGGCGCTTGCGCTCGACCACCCGCACGACGCGGCTACGGTATATTACCGCTCGCGCCCGTTCGTGCTGGCCAGCGGGATGACGCTCGCCGAGGCGCTGGCGGGCGGCATGGCGCGTCTGGGCGGCCCGAGCGAGGGTCGTGATGTGGGCGTGATGTTTAATTTACCCCGCCGGGAACGTGCGATGGTGTTGCCCACCTCCGGGGATGTCGGGGCGCAATATAGTCCGGCGGCCGGATGGGCGCAGGCCGGATGTTATCGCGCGCGGGTGCTGGGCGAGACAGAATGGGACGGCGCGCTCGGGGTTGCGCTCGGCGGCGATGGCAGCGTCGCCGCGAATGGATTCTGGGCGGCGCTCAACGCGGCGACCACGCAGCGCCTGCCGATGATCTTCTTTATCGAAGACAATGCCTACGGTCTGTCCGTACCGAGTACATATCAGGTTCCGGGCGGAGACATTGCCGCAAACCTGGCGTCGTATGGCAACCTGCGCATCCTGTCTGGAGACGGCGCCGACCCGGTCGAAGCCTCGAACTTGATTACGGACGCCGTAGAACATACGCGCACCGGGGCCGGGCCGTGTCTGCTGCGCCTGTGCGTGCCGCGATTGGAAGGCCATACTTTTATCGACGACCAAGCCTACAAGTCCGATGCCGTGCGAGCGGATGAGGCTGCGCGCGATCCCTTGCCGCGCTTGCAAGATTACCTCCACGCGGAGGGCCGGCTTTCCGCCGCCGACTGGGACGAAATGGCGGCGGATATCCGCGCCGAAGTGGAAGCGGCCGTTGCGGGTGCGGAGGCGCGCGCGGAGCCTGACCCGGAGACGGTGCAAAGGTTTGTCTTCTTCGATGGCCGCGCTCCGCACGCCGGCGGCCTGCGCCCGGAAGGCGCACTACTCTCCGCCGACTTCGACGCCGTTCCCGAGCGCCGCGGCCCGCGCGTCAACATGATCGACGCTATCCGAAGGACGCTGGAAGCCGAACTCGAAGCGAACCCGCGTGTGCTGGTCTTCGGCGAAGATGTGGGCGTCAAAGGCGGCGTGCACGGCGCGACGCGCGATATGCAACTTCGGTTCGGGGCTGAACGGGTTTCCGACACCTCCCTGTCTGAAGACGGCATCATGGGGCGCGCCAAAGGGATGGCATTGGCCGGGTTGCTGCCGGTGCCGGAAATCCAGTTCCGCAAGTACGCCGATCCTGCGCACGAGCAGCTCACCGACATCGGCCTGCTGCGCTGGCTTTCGGCGGGCAAATTCGCGGCGCCTGTGGTGGTGCGCATCCCGGTGGGCTTTGGCAAGGTCACC
>JBHHUI010000783.1:0-1930 GCA_046753805.1 Anaerolineales bacterium | reverse complement strand
GCGCGGCGCGTATTGGGCATGTCCCACGTGACGCAGGCCGACGAGCTTTATATGCGTATGCTCGCGCCGATGGCGCCCAATGCGACGCTCGACACGTTGTATGTCGCGGATCTGGACGTCGGGCTTCCAGCGGGCGCAGCCATTAACTCCTACGATGGTTATCTCTGGACAGGCTCGAATCTGACGATCTACGACGACGTGCCGGAAGTCACGCGCCAGATTGAGTTGTGCCGCGCGATCTACGCGGCGGGCGTGCCGCAGTATGGCAGCTGCTGGGGCGTGCAAATGGCTGCCGTAGCCGCGGGTGGACAAGTGCAGAAGAATCCGCGCGGACGCGAGTGGTCTATTGCGCGAGACATCCGGTTAACCGAGGCCGGTCGTGTGCATCCGATGTATGCCGGCAAACCGGAGAAGTTCGACGCCTTTATCATGCACCTCGACATGGTAACGCGTATCCCCGAAGGCGGCGCCCTCCTGGCGTCGAATGCGCACTCGCCAGTTCAGGCGCTTACGGTGGAATACCGGGGCGGTGTGTTCTGGGCAACGCAGTATCACCCGGAATACACGCTCTACGAAATGGCGCGCCTGCTCATCGCGCGCAAAGCGCCGTTGGTAAAGGAAGGTTTCTTTGAAGCTGAGGCGGGCGTCGAGCGGTTGGTCGAGAATATGACCATGCTCTCAGAGAATCCCGGCGACGTGGAACTGCGTGCGGAAATAGCGGTGGGCGACGATATACTAAGCGACTCCATTCGCCAGTGCGAAGTCCGAAACTGGCTTGCACGCCTGGTAGTCCCGGCTAAACGAGCTGCCGAAGCCGCGCCTGCATAACGCCGATAGATCCCATAAACTTCCTCAAATGATTATCGTGCTGGCGGGGGCCTCGTTTGGCGCGGCAGCCGTTATCGGCATCCTTGCCCGACTGAATGCGAGCGCCAGGCCTGTTCGCGCTCGCGGGGCGTACTAGTGCAATCTGTATCGATCAGCCCTGGTGCGGCGATTCGTCGAAGCTGCTGAGAGCGCACGCTCCGCCTGATGAAAACCGCCGCCTGTTGACGTGGAATAATGCCGTTGCATGATACTGCAACGTGTCTATAATTATGCCGTTAAGTTGCTTGCTGGGGGTAAGGGCTTGACCTGTACAGGAGGCGGTTTTATGACGTAGTGTGCCTGAGGAATTCCACCGACTACACCCACAATCAATAAAAGGAGAAGAAACATGAACCGAAAAGTGACAATGTGGCTCATCGTTGCCATGACGCTGATGGGCCTGATACTGGCGGCTTGCGGCGGTGCAGCCACCCCGGCTCCTGCGGAAGAAGCGGCGCCGGCGGAAGAAGCCGCGCCGGCGGAAGAAGCCGCGCCGGCCGAGGCGGGCGGTTGTCCAGCCGTTACCCTTGCTGATCGGGCTGGGGTCCCGGCTGGCGAATACGTACGCCTCTACGAATTGGCTGATTACGAAGCTGCGGCCGGTTGTACCATGACTTTCCACGAAAACCCGGCCATAGCTGAGCTAAACGCGCGCATCACCAATAACCCTGAACTGCCGCCCGTAGAAGAGCGTCTTCCGGCTGAACCATTGGTTATTGTGCCGTACGAATCTATCGGCCAGTATGGCGGCGAATTCAACGCGCTCTCGAACGCAACCGAAGCCGGCACCTCTGACTTTTTGAGCGTTCGTCACGTGAACCTTATTCGCTTCAGCGATGACTATCTTACGTACTAGCCTAACGTAGCAAAAGGCTGGGAGTGGAACGACGACTTCACCGAGTTAACCGTTTTTCTACGCAAGGGACACAAGTGGTCTGATGGGGCGCCGTTCACCTCGGCAGACGTCGAGTTCTGGATGAATGAGCTTATCCTGAACACCGATGTTTACCCCGACACACCCGGCTGGGCTGTTTTTGGCGATGGCACGATGTCGGTTGAAGTG
>JBHHUI010000782.1:0-1931 GCA_046753805.1 Anaerolineales bacterium | reverse complement strand
CGGACACGCAGTGCAGGGCATTGAATCGGTCGTGCCGTTCGATGTCAGTTTCGATCCAGACCCGGACACCGGCAGCGATATCTATGTGACGCTGGATCGTGAGGTGCAGTACCTTGCCGAGGAGACCCTCCAAAATGCGCTGGCGCAGTATGGAGGCGCGCGCGGCTCGATCCTGGTCATGGACCCGCAGACGGGCGAGATTCTGGCAATGGCGGTGTGGCCTTCGTTCGATCCCAACGATCTGAACAACCTGCTTGACGAACAAGAGGGCTTGCGTCGTAACCCAATCATTGGCGAACAGTTCGAGCCGGGCTCCACCTTTAAGGTGCTCACGATGGCCGCCGCGATTGACTCTGGCCAGTTCTCACCGCAGAGCACGTACATCGATAGCGGCGTGTTGGAGTATGGCGGCGCAATCGTTCGCAATTGGGACGGCGGCGCGTGGGGTCTGCAGGATATGACCGGCCTGTTGCAGCATTCACTGAATGTCGGCGCGGCCACGCTGTCCACACGGTTGGGACCGCAGGAGTATTACAACTATCTGGCGGCGTTCGGCATCGGGCGCCGTACCAATATCGATCTGGCGGGAGAAGAGACCGGCCGCTTGAAGCTGCCCGGCGATCCGGACTGGTTTGAATCGGACTTGGCGACGAACGCGTTCGGGCAGGGCGTGGCGACGACCCCGTTGCAGCTGCTGACCGCGGTTTCGGCTGTGGCGAACAACGGGGCGATGATGCAGCCGCATATTCTCAAGCAAGTGCGCGATAGCGATTCGGTCTACGAAACGCAACCGCAGGTAATGGGTCGCCCCATTTCGCCGGATGTGGCGCGCACGCTCACCGACATGCTGGCCGTGAGCCTCGAACAAGAAGCTTCCAGCGCGCTGGTGCCCGGGTATCGCATTGCCGGCAAGACCGGCACGGCCCAGGTCCCGACACCGTACGGCTACGACCCGACCCGCACGATCGCAAGCTTCATCGGCTGGGGGCCGGTAGACGACCCGCGCTTCATTGTGATGATCAAACTGGACGCCCCAACGGCGTCGCCCTGGGGTTCAACCACCGCCGCACCCGCCTTTGGGGAGATGGCGAAGCGACTGGTGGTGCTTATGGAAATCCCGCCTGACGACGTGCGGCACGCGCTGGCGTCGCAGTGAACAGTGGACAGTCGTCAGCGAAAAGTGAGCAGCATTCAGCAATCAGTGAATGGCTACTCATTACTGGCAACTGGTGACTGATAACTGGCAACTGGTAAGTAATGGATGCTCACCCTCGCACACGTGATCGAAGCCCTGACGGGCTACGCCATGGCCGGCGGCGCGCTGGTGATTACCGACACGGTGATCGATTCGCGGCTGGCCGGGCCGGGTTCGCTCTTTGTGGCGTTGCCGGGCGAGAACGTCGACGGGCACGATTATGTCGCGGAAGCAATATCACGCGGCGCGACGGTTGCGCTGGTACAACGCGATCTCGCAGGTGAATTCGATGTCCTGGACCTGCGCGATACGCTCACGTTCGACCGCGCCTCCGGGCTGCAGGCGCCCATTTGCCTGCGGGTGGAAGATAGCCTGGCTGGCTTGCAGGCAATCGCCCGCTACTGGCGGGCGCGACTCAACGTGCGGGTGGTTGGCATCACGGGCAGTGTGGGTAAGACCACCACAAAGGAGATTATCGCGGCCGTTTTAGGCCGGCGGTACCGAACCTTAAAAAGCATAGGCAATCTTAATAACGAGATCGGCCTACCTATAAGTTTGCTCCGTCTTTCTGAAGCGCACGAACGCGCCGTGCTGGAGATGGGTTTCTACACTCCCGGCGAGATCGAATTCCTGTGCGAAATGGCGCAGCCGGTCGTGGGTGTGATTACGAACGTGTATCCCGTCCACGCTGAACGGGCCGGCACTCTGGAAAACATTGTGCAGGGAAAGAGCGAAC
>JBHHUI010000781.1:0-1936 GCA_046753805.1 Anaerolineales bacterium | reverse complement strand
GTCCTCAGTCTCAGGCACGAATGGGTAGTCACGATACTCCTCATTGGGTCGATACGAGCCATAGGGCCGGTTGCAGGCCATCACTCCGTTGCGGTCCGGGCAGCCGTCTGTCATGAATGGCAGACCGGTGTTGATTGCGACTTCGATCATCATCTCTGGAGCATCTAAACGCATGATCGCATCCTGCTCATCAAATTCGAGCGCCTCGTAGGGCAGGTCTTCGCGCTCGATCAGGTGCTTGACCAATTGGATGCGACGCAGGCGGTGGATTGGGGCGCGGGCTGTGTCCTGCATTTCGGTGCCCGGCTCGGGATTGAACGAGAACAAGTAACCGGCGATCTGTTCGGATTTGAGCAGATAGAACAGCTCGACCAACTCACGGTCGGTCTCGCCGAGGCCGATGATGACGTGGCAGTTCACCTTCAGCGGGCCGTATATGCGCCGGGCCGCGCGCACGATCTCCCAGTGATGCTCCCAGTCGTGCGGGCCACGCGCACCCTTCCCGCGTGTCTCGTTGAAGACCTCTTCGGAAGCGGCATCCAGCCCCACGCCAATGATGTCGGCGCCGGCTTCTTTGATGACGTGCAGCCGCTCTTCATTTAGCGTCGTCGCGCTTACCAATGCGGAGAGCGGCGCCTCCGGCGCGGCGTTGTGGACGCGCCCGACCATATCCACCAGATCGTCGTAGGCGCGATGGTCCTGCACCTGCGCGATGCACACCCGTCCCACCGTGTTACGCGCTTCCTTCTCTGCGATTTTCTCGGCTACGAGATCGGTCGGGAAGAGCGGCCAGGCGACGCGAATGAAGGTGTTGTCTTCGGGAACCCCGGGGCGATCGCGCGCCAGCCCGCAGTAAGTGCAATTGGCATAGCACCCTTCGGGATAATTCTGCAGTAGATTGATGCAGCCGCAGTTGCAACGGTTGATGTGCCCTGGCTTCAGTCCGAGTTCAATCGCAGCAGCCATGCTGATGCGGACGTAATCGGGGCTGATTTGAAATTGCTCGGCCTGTAGATGGGATGGGACGGTTACTTTGGCCATAGATTCCTTTATCTCAGAAGGTGACAGTCACCTGGCCTTTACCAAGAAACACCACAACACGCATTTATAAACTCCGGCCGCAAGTCACGTCCGCGCGCGTATTCGACTATACCGTCTGCGGGATAGGCGACGCCGTTTAAACCTGCATCAATTGCGATGCGGTCAATATCGACTTTCATGAGCCCCAGCGGGCGGGCGCAGCCAAGCATTATCGGCGTCGTCGGTAGCGCCTTGCGCGTCGTTTCAAAAAAGCTGCCAATTTCCTGCAGCGCGGGCGGCGTAACGCCTGCCATCGGCGTGCCGTTTAAAGGCATCAGGATCACGAGTACCAACAGCTTTGGGGGGTGGCGCGCGATCATTTCCAGTGCACGCCACTCACCCAGCATGCGTCCAAAATGCAGGCCGAGGATGATGTGTGGGACGGTCGGGACGCCGTGGTGTTCGAGGCGTGCAAGAACGGCCTCGTATTCTTCCACTGGCGTGTCCATGTGATACACGTCGCGGATGGTGTCGGCGTGGCCGATGATGTCCACCATTGCGCCGTCGACCCCGACTGCTGCAAGTCCGGCGCAGGTCTCCGCGTCCGGCAGGCCGGGATGGACGCGGATCGTCAATCCCAGTTCACGCCGCACCCGGATCAGGTCGGGGATGTGCGCCTGGAGTGGAACCCGTCCCTGCGTGTCGCTGCCGCCCGAGATGAGCACCCCGCGCGCTCCCCGCTCTGCCAGTCCGGCGCACAGGTCGAATAGGGAGCCGTCGAAGTCCCGCAGGTCTGTCATGCCCTTGAGCACGTTCATCTTGCAGTGCTCGCAGCTGAGCGCGCAGGCTTCGCCGGTGAGGCTGATGGACACGAACTCAGCTGCATCGTGTGAAATGTACTCTGATGTCCTGAAAC
>JBHHUI010000780.1:0-1938 GCA_046753805.1 Anaerolineales bacterium | reverse complement strand
CAAGTTTCTCAAGCGCCTCTGGCCGGATTTCAATACTTCCGGCGTTGATGTTGCCATCCACGAAAAACCAAGCGGATATGCCGGCACGCGCCAGGCCGTGGCCGGGCTGGCGCAGAAGTGCGCGGACCATGGCGTGCGGGTGGTTTCCGGCGTGGAGGTGACGGGCTACAACCGGGCGGGCGGTGAGGTCAAGGGCGTGCACACGAACAAGGGTGATATTGCGTGCGATCTCGTCGTGTGGGGTATGGGCGCGTGGACGCCGGTTCATTGGGGGATGCTGGACCAACCCACGACGGTCGCCTGCCGCTACCCTGACGGTACTGTTGTCGACAAGGACATGTGGACATACTGGCGGCTGCTTGAAGGCGAGGTGTACTACGACAAGCCCTACCTAACCGCCGACGGATTCAACCCCCCGGTGCTACACGTCGAACTCATGAATACGCCGGTGTATGACGACGACGGCAAAGAGTTGAAAGATCACACCTACATCTATTACAAAAACGGCAACGAGCGCATGGATCGGCCCGGATTGCAAGGCGGCACGATTCCCGTCAAGTTGGGACCGAAAGCCGTCACAGATCCGTACGGCCATGCGAATGACGAATACCAGGCTGAGCCGGAGTTTGCCGACTACATGTGCGCCGCGATGGGCCAGACGATGTCCCGTTTCAAGGGCATTCGAAAGAACTTCCGCGAGCGCCGCAACGGCGGCATCGGCGCGTTCACTCCCGACAACGTGCCGGTGTTTGACTTCGTGTTGCCGAACGTGTACATGATCGCCGACAGCAACCACGGCTTCAAGATGACCGGCGTGGGCAAGCTGGTAGCAAAGCAGCTCATGGGGGACGACGTGGAAGAATTGAAGCCCTTTGCGTTTAGCCGCTTTGGGGCGGGAAAGACTTTCGGCTCCACCAACAGCCATTCACCATGGGTATAGGCAGAACCTGATTTGGGATTATTCGCGTCGCGCTCAGGCTGGGGATCAAAATGCAATCATCGCTGTATGAATTTGTGCCGCAGGAAACGTTGAAAGGACGTTCTTTTACGGACCCTTCATACAGCGGGCGCGATCTGGCCGACCTGCAGTACATGTTTGGCGCGCTTTGTCAGTTGGTGTGCGAGCCTGACAAGATACCGCCCGCGCCGCGCCCCCTTGTGCTGTGGCTTACCGAACCTGACAACCGCTGGCAGCGCGTGGCTATCTGCAACGATGACGGCCTACGACGCGGGCGGGATTTCACAATCGTGGGTTTTTTCGGGCAGAAATGGCCGCATGTGGACCCGCGGCCGGTGGACGCCGTCGACGACGAACTCATTCGCGAACTGCCCGAGCATCGGCACGTGCTGAGCTATTCCACCATGAAACGCCCTGACGGCGACTCATGCAATCTGGTCGTGTTCGACGATCCGGACGGCGTGCGGCACTGGCGCACGAGCGCACTGCACGCCAGCGCCGTGCGTATGTCGCCCGCGTATTACAAGTCGATCCGGTTGCACAATGCGTTCTGCGACGGTTCGATGAGTTTGGGCGGCAGGCTCGTTATGCACCGCACCAAGTATTACGACTTCCGTTCGGAAACGCCGTGGCGCGGCGTGCGCGAATTCGGCGGCGGCAGCCTGACGCTTCCCATCGCCGGGGCGGGCGCTGTATGACCGTCCCCGTCCGGTTCGCATCCTTTCTGGGCGACAACGCGCTCGATTTTTATGCCGCTGTGGTTGCGTACCTCCACGTGCACATGGAACTTGACGTGCAGATGTGTCACCCGCGCGCCCGCGATCCGGGGTCCGCATTTTCGGCGGGCGAAATCGACGCTGGCTTCATCTGCGGGCTGCCCTACGTGCTGTACGAACCATCCGCACATGAACCCGAACTCGCGTTGCTGGCCGCTCCAGTGCTGGCTGGGCCGCGCTATGCCGACCGCCCCGTCTATTTTG
>JBHHUI010000779.1:0-1938 GCA_046753805.1 Anaerolineales bacterium | reverse complement strand
CGACCATGACGCTAGCCATACATACTGCGCCGGCCGTCGCAAGATTGCGCCAGATGCCCGGAAGCGTATGAGCGCCGGCGCGCTCAACCTGAATAGGCGGGGGCATGCGCCAGAAAACGACCGCCAGCGCCAGCCCCGCCATGACGTTAATGCCCACTGCAATATCCCACCACGCGTCGGGCGGCGTGAGCGCCGGCGCTGACCGGGGCGCGACTGCGAACAGCAACTCTACTGCGCCCACGCCCACCAGCCCGGCCGCCAGTCCGCGCGCTCGGCCAGTGGTCAGCAGTAGCAACGCGCATGCCAGCAATGCAAGCGCCTCTGCGACCGGGACCGGAGGAATGACGGCGGAAAGCGAAAGCAGCGCGAGCGCCAGGTAGCCTTCAACCGGCGCGAATCGGATGCGCCCCGATCGGCGCGCGGCTACGCGCTGCAGCAATGCGGTCAGTGGCAAGTCGACTGCAGCTTGCGCTCGCAGCGCGGGCAGCCAGCGCCACGCGCCCACGACGATAACTGCCGCCATCAATGGCTTGAGGAAATACGTTACCCTGAACAGCAGGGTAAGCATCAGGGCATAGTACCGGACAACGTAGAGGTTGAACAAATAGAGCGCCGCCAACGTGAGCAGAGCGATAATAATAATCGTAACGGGTCGCCGCACTGCACGCCTGAGCTGCGGCGCGAAAAACGTCGTTGCGGCCAATGCGAGAAAAAACCACCCGTAGCCTTCGCGCCAGTGGTCTTCGACAAAGGCATGATACATGTGCACTCGAAACTGACCGTACAGTTCGCCGCCAATATTCCCGGCAAAGTTTTGCGGCAAATTCACCAGTATTGTGACCGCGTTGGGCAGCGCGATAAGGGCTGCAACGGCAAACCAGGCAGCGCGGACCCGGCCGGGCACACCGCGCGCGTCGAATAGCGGTACCCCGGAGCAGGCAAATACTGCTATCAAGCCGATATATGGATGGATGATGAAAGTCGCGCTCGCAAGCCATAACGCCCAATTATGACGCCGTCGCAGGAGCAATACGAAGGCGAGCAATGCAAACGGCATCGCAGCCATGGCTGAGACAAAGCCGGACAGCGGCACCCAGGACCAGTTCAGGCTGCCCCGGAACGGGTGCATGGCAGCGATCAAGGCCGTGACGATGCTCGCGGCCATTGCATTGCGCCCGACTTCCCACGCCAGGAGCCAGAGCGTTACAAACGTCAGCAAGAGGAACGCCAGGAATAATCCGTGCCACACGAGATCGACGTTCGCGCCACGCGCGTACAACGCCCCGCCGATGATGCGGTAAACATGGAACGGACCCCGCAAACCGGACATGACGGTCAGGTCCTGCGTCGAATAAAGCCCGGGCGAGGCGCTCTCCCGGGCGATCGGCAATGCCGGGTACAGATCGGAATTTTGCGGGATCGGCACAACCGCGTAGAAGCTCATATAGGCCACGCAAAAAGCAGCCACTGCGCCCGCGACTAGTACAAGACGCGGCGCGCCCATAGCGGGCCCGACCAGGACGGCGCTGGCCTCCGGAGATGCAGAGCGTTTTACAGATGGAGGCGGCAAGGGCCAATGTCAACCAGCAGAGGGCTGGCAAGTTGAGCGCGCGGCGGCACGCGCGCCAGCGGAAAATGCAGCCGCGCCAGCAAGGGGAGGCGTTACTCCAACCGCACTCATGCGCTCCCCCACCGCACGAGAATATCGGCAATGCGCGCGCCGGCCTGCCCATCGCCGAACGGATTTACCGCTTTTGCCATCGCGCGGTGAGCTTGAGAGTCATCCAACAGGCGCGACGCCGCGACCACGATGTCCACTGTGCTGGTTCCCACCAACTTTGCAGTGCCGGCGCTGATGGCCTCCGGGCGCTCCGTCACCTTCCGCATCACCAGCACCGGCACGCCGCTCGCCAGTGCCAATCTCCTCCTGAGAATCCT
>JBHHUI010000778.1:0-1946 GCA_046753805.1 Anaerolineales bacterium | reverse complement strand
CGCCCCCCGGTTAACTGTGCTGGTCGTCAGCGCGGATGCAGAGCGACGCGAGTGGCTTGCCGACGCATTGAGGAAACTCGACAACGCCGTCGTCGTCAGCCTCGATCCGCACGAGTACGCTGCAGACACGCTAACGCAACCGGCCGGGCTGATCATCATGGATGCGGCGGTGGCGCACGGTGAGCGCAGCGGCTTTTGGGAACGCATGCGCGAGTCTGAATCCCTCGCCGGCGCGCCGCTGCTGACGGTGGCATGGCCCGATCTCATCGCTCCCAGTGAGACATTTCTGGCAATGGGAGCGGTCGAGCACCTGGTCTTTACAGCGGGCGCAGACAGCCTCCGGACACGCGTAAGCCGTTGGATGGAATACCAGCAACTGCGAACCGTCGCCGAGGGATACCGATTGCAGCTCCAGGCGGAACAGCGACGTTCGGACGAACTGCTTCACGTTGTGATCCCGATTGGGATGGCGCTCTCCGCCGAAAAAGACTTCGACCGCCTGCTGGAGATGATCCTGCTGGAAGCGAAGCAGTTCTGCAACGCCGACGGTGGGACGCTGTACTTGCGCACGCATGACGACGAACTCAAATTCGTCATCATGCGCAATGACTCGCTGCAAATTGCACTTGGCGGCACAACCGGCCGGGCCGTCGAATTCCCTGCCATTCCGCTGTACCTGCCCGGGACGCGTCGGCCG
The DNA here is from genome assembly GCA_046753805.1 of Anaerolineales bacterium. Lineage (GTDB taxonomy): Bacteria > Chloroflexota > Anaerolineae > Anaerolineales > JBHHUI01 > JBHHUI01. The sequence continues at coordinate 1,249 of JBHHUI010000778.1, read as the reverse complement.
AACGAGCACAATGTCGCTTCGTATGCCGCCCTGCGTGGTCACTCTGTCAACATTACGGATGCCTACACGGAAGCCGGATTTGACTTTTCCGGCACGCGCGCCTTCGACGAACGGACCGGCTATCGCTCGACGTCGTTTCTGACGATACCGCTGAAAAACACACACGACTACGTCATCGGCGTGTTGCAGCTGCTCAATGCCATTGAGCCGACTTCGGGCGCGGTCGTACCGTTCGAGCCGGCCGTGCAGCGCATGGTGGAGATTTTGGCTGCGTTGGCGACCATCGCGCTGGAAGCGTATATCCGGGAGCAGAAGCTGCGCGAGACGATTCAGAAGCTCTCCATCGAAATTGACGAGATACGCAAGGAGCGGCAGGTGGCGGAGATCACGGAGTCGGAATACTTCAAGCAATTGCGGGAGCGCGCCCGCGCCATCCGGCGTAAGTCGTCCGGTGTAGGCTCGCGCAGCGCTCCGGCTGCCGAAGGAGACGAATCGTGATGCCGCTCAAGATCGGCCGCTATGAGATTTCGCATGAAATTGCCCGCGGCGGCATGGCGGTAGTTTACCTGGCGACCGACCCGCTGGTCAGTCGACACGTTGCGATCAAAGTCCTTTCGAGCAAGCTGACGGATCCCGACTACCTCGTGCGCTTTCAACGGGAAGCCGAGGTGATTGCCGCTCTTGAACATGCCAATATCGTGCCGGTGTATGATTTCGGGGAACACGATAAGCAGCCCTATATTGTTATGCGTCACATGCCCGGCGGCACGCTGAAAGAGCGCCTTGGCCGAAAACCGCTGCCGCTGGGCGCGCTGGCTCCCGTCATCTCGCGCGTGGCGGCCGCGTTGGACGCGGCGCATGCGCGCAATGTCATCCATCGCGATCTCAAGCCCGGCAATATTCTCTTTGATGGCGAAGACCAGGCCTTCCTGGCTGATTTTGGGATTGCAAAGAATACAGAGAGTTCGGAAGATTTGACCGGCGATGCACTGATCGGCACGCCGAAGTACTTCAGCCCCGAGCAAGTGCGCGGGCAAAAGTTAGATGGCCGCTCGGACATCTATGCACTTGGCGTGGTGCTGTTTGAAGCGCTGGCCGGCAAGCCGCCGTTTGTCGGCGATTCGGCCATGGGGACGGCGGCCGCGCATCTGGTGGAGCCGATTCCGAAAGTCGCCGAAATCAATCGCGACCTCCCGGCTAGCGCGCAGCAGATTATCGACAAAGCGCTCGCCAAGAAACCCGAAGACCG
>JBHHUI010000777.1:0-1954 GCA_046753805.1 Anaerolineales bacterium | reverse complement strand
CAGTGGGTATGGTCACCTGTCCCCCTCGTGTCACTTTGATCAGTTGCTCCATCTGGCATCTCCACGGAAAAGTGATTTCCTTTTTTCCATTATACCATGGTGGGATTGGTAAATGGTGATTGGCTTATCCACACCGGGCGCGTGCAAGTTCGCAAAGCTTAATCCCGTCCGTGGAAAGCGCGCAGCACTTTGCGGAGCGCCAGCACGCTCGCTCCGGCGAAAAGCCCCTCGCCGGCCACGTCAAGGGCGTACTGACGCTCAAAGGCCGTGGCGTCGAAGTCGGACTGTGCAATAAGCGCCTCGATGGCCGACGCCGCGGCGGTGCGGCGCGCAGCATCCCAATCGCGCACCTGCTTGGTCCAGTAAACTGTGTACGCATATTCGATACCGGCTGCATCCAGCGCTTCGTATGCGCGTTTGTCGCCGGTTTTGGCGCTCTGCCGCCAGCGCCTGAACAGCCTAGGCCGGCGCTTCATCGAACCTTGTGGCGCGGCGGGCGCCCCTGATCCGCGCCGCCGAAATGATTGCGATTCCCGCGAGCACGCCCAATCCGCCAAGCAGTTGCTGCGGCCCCGGCGTTTTATGGAACAACAGCAGCGCCCAGCCAATGGCGACCACCGGGCTGAGCGTGAGGATGATCGTATGCAGACTCATCTTCATGCGCCGCAGCGCGAGGTAGGACAGCGCCCGGCTGATGACCACGTCAACCGAGCCGGCCGATAGGAGTACGAGCCAGGCCTGCTGGCGCGGCCATTGCAGGTCGCCCTGCGCCGCTGTAAGTAGTAAAGAGGAAACTCGCCGTCAGCAGCAACCGAAACAGGAAGAAGTGGGTGAATTCCATATCACCGGCGAAGCGTTTGACGAGGGCGGTATGCAACTCGTACATCAAGGCGGAGGTCAGAACCAGCAGGCTCCCCAGACGCAAGACCTCCACCGGTTGGAAAGTTATGATAAAGACGCCGAGAATGGCGATGACTGCGCCCACAACTTCAATGCGCGATAGCCGTTCACGCAGCCAGGCCAGGCTGAGGCCCAATCCGATCAGGATCGACGTTTTGCCGGGCAACGCTGCCGTTCCCGGGTCGATGTACGCCACCGCGACGTAGTTCAAATTCGTGCTGGCCGCCACGAGCAGGCCGATGACGACAAAAAGCCACAGGTTGGCGCGCAGCACGCTCCAGTCAACTCCGCCTCGCCACAGAGCGAAGACCAGCATTTCGAGCGCGCCAATTGTCAGCACGAAGAGGGCTGATGTCGCGATCGGCAAGCGCGTGCGCGGGTAGGTCACGGTGCTGTCGACGGTTGCCGGCGAATTGCACCACCGACGAGCGTGCGTGGGTATACTTGCTGCGGAAACTGTTGTATGTGGAGGGTTAAAATCAATGTCGAATCTACGCCCTGGTGATGCCGCGCCCGACTTTGCGTTACCCGATGATGCGGGCAACGCCACCCGACTATCGGATTACGAAGGCAAGCAGGTAGTGCTGTTTTTCTATCCGCATGCCAATACCCCCGGTTGTACCAAGGAGGCCTGCGGCTTCCGCGATGATTATAGCGCCTTCAAGCGGCGGGGGATCGCGCTGTTGGGGATCAGCCCGGACACCGTCCGAAAGCAATTGAACTTCAAAAACAAGTTCGGTCTTCCGTTCCCGCTCTTGGCGGACCAGGATCACGTTGTTGCTGAGCGTTTCGGGGTGTGGGGCCTCAAGAAGATGTATGGCCGCGAGTTCATGGGCGTGAAGCGCACGACCTTTGTCATTGACGAGCGGGGGACGATCAGCCGCGTGTTTGAGAATGTGAAGCCGGAGGGACACAGCGCCGAGGTGCTGGCGGCGCTATCGTCGGACCGGGCGCAGGGTTAATCCTCCGCGTCCGGCTGGCAGCGACGAGATTAATCTCCTGACTCCACTGAAAAAAGTCAGCAGATGAAGCGGACCGCGTCCAGGCGCCGCGA
>JBHHUI010000776.1:0-1965 GCA_046753805.1 Anaerolineales bacterium | reverse complement strand
CACCGAATCGGGCGGGTATGGCTTCATACCATTCGTGGGGCGTCGCGCGCTTGACGAATTCGTTCCTCCGGTGAATCAATGACTTTTAAACCACTCCATCGGCTCCTCCTCTTGCCCGGTATCCTGCTCGTGATAGGGATGGCGTGCAATCTGCCCGGCACTGCGGTCGCACCGACCGCGCAAGCGCCCACCCTGCAATCCGGCCCGTTTTGCGGCGACGGCGTTTGCAGCGGCCCGGAGAATGCAGACATCTGTCCGGCGGACTGCCCTGCTCCGGCCACAGAATCGCCCACTCAATCTCCAGTCTCCAATCTCGAAACTCCATCTGCCACAGCGGTGGCGAGTGTCGAGCACACCCTCACGATTGGCGCGCCCCTCGCCGGCCAGCCCATCCGCCCGCTGCTCGGCGTCAACGTGGGGCCGATCGCGGCGGGCGAAGGCGACAACCCCGACCTGACGGCCGAGTACCGCGAGTACGGTGTGACGATGGTGCGCACGCACGACTTCTACGGCCCGCTCGACATGGCGACGCTATACCCTGACCAGAGCGCCGACCCGGCAAACTCGGCCTCCTACGACTTCGGGCGCAGCGACGAGGTGTTCGTAGCCATCGTCGGAGCGGGGCTGGAGCCATATTTCCGCGTGGGCGACTCGTGGAACAACAGCACGGGGTATCCACCGGCGGACCCGCGCCGCCCCACCGATCCAGAAAACTGGACTCGCGCTGCGGTCGAGGTCGTACGCCACTACCGCGCGCTGGCCGAGCAGGCGGGCGCGCCCTTCCGCTACGTCGAAATCTGGAATGAGCCGGACGGCGCGCAGTTCTGGGATGGATCGCCGATCGAGTTCTATCGACTTTTCGAACAGACCGCGGTCGCACTGAAGGCGGAGTTCCCCGATTTGCAGATCGGCGGACCGGGGTTCAGCCCGGCCGGCTACGCGGCCCCGCGCGGGCAGCAATTCTCTCGCGGGCTGCTCGACCACCTACAGGCGACCGGCGCGCCGCTCGACTTCCTCTCGTGGCACGTTTATGCGAGCGAGCCGGAGGCCTTCGTCGAGGCGGCTCGCTATTATCGGGCGCTGCTCGACGAATACGGCTACGCCGCGACCGAGAGCCACATTACCGAGTGGAACACGCAGTTCCGCGACGCACAGACCGACGACCCGGCCGTGCGCACCGGCGCGCCGGCGTCCGCCATTCTCACGTCCGCATGGATCGCCCTGCAACAGGAGGGCGTTCACGCCTCCACGTTCTACCGAGGCACGGAACCTTCCATCGAGATGCGAACGTGGTTTGGATTATTCTACGCCGACGCGCGCCCCAAACCGGCTGCCCTGGCGTGGAAGCTATGGGCCGCCACGGCGGCGCACCCGAATCGACTGGAGTTAACCGGCGAAGACGGCGCGCTGTGGGCGCTGGCCGGGCAGGACGGCGACGGCGAAGTCGCGGTGCTGGTGGCCAACCCCAGCGGTATGGAGACCAGTTATGCACTGGCCCGAATCGCAGCCGACACGCCGCTGCGCATCCTGCAGATCAGCGCGCCGGCGACGGAGGTCGAAGAATTCACCGCCACAGTGGCCGGGCTTTCGATCCCGGCGTATGGCGTACAACTCGTGCTGGCAGGAGGCTCCCAATGAAAAGGTTGCTGCTCCCAACGACGCTGCTGACAATCGGCGCATTAGCCTGCGCGCTGCCCGGCCAACCACAACCAACAGCGACGAGTCTGGCGCCTACCATGCTCCCGACGGACGCTCCCGCAGAGAACGGATCAGGCGCTTCGTGCGGCGACGGTGTTTGCGATGCCTTCGAGGACAGCAGCGGCCGCTGCCCGGCAGACTGCGGTGCGGCGACGGAGGAAAGTCCGCCGCAGCCAACCGCGCCTCCGGTCTCCGCCGCGACGGCGGAGGAAAGCCCGCCGCAGCCAACCGCATCGCTGCCATCTCCCCCTGACGCATCCGAGCAGG
>JBHHUI010000775.1:0-1966 GCA_046753805.1 Anaerolineales bacterium | reverse complement strand
GCCGAGGTGTGTTATCCAGCGAATGTTCTTCCCGAACCTGGTGGTCATAATCCCGCGCCGCCGATGTAGGCGGCGCGAGGAGTGGTCAGACAGGGATCAGGCATTGTGACGGCTCAGGTCCATGCCCTCGTACAGGTACGCCACATGCTCGGCATAGCCGTTGAACGGCAACGTGGGTCGGCGTCCGAACTCGCCGATGCGCCGTTCGGTTGCCTGCGACCAGCGCGGGTGCGGCACGTCCGGGTTGACGTTCGAAAAGAAGCCGTATTCGTTCGGCGCCGCGTCCATCCACAGCGAGACGGGTTTGTAATCAACCAGATCGATACGAACGATGGCCTTGATGCTCTTAAACCCATACTTCCAGGGGACTACGAGCCGGATCGGGCTGCCGTTCTGGGGTAAGAGCGTTTCGCCATACATGCCCGTCGCCAGGAGGGTTAGCTCGTTCATAGCCTCGTCCAACTGCAGACCTTCAACATATGGCCAGGTGTACCAGCGCACGTTCTGTCCCGGCATCGCATCCGGCGCAAAGATCGCCTCAAACCGGACGTACTTTGCATCCGAAGTTGGCTCCACTTCCGTCAGCAACTTGCGGAGGGGAAAGCCAATCCATGGAATCACCATCGACCAGCCTTCGACACAGCGCAGCCGGTAAATGCGTTCTTCCTGGTCCCACTTCGTGCGCAGGTCGTCGATGTCGTACACGCCCGGGTTCTTGACCAGCCCGCCGACTTCCACCGTCCAGGGCGAGGAGGAGAACCCCGCCGCCAGGCGCGCCACGCCCTGTTTGTCGGTAGTGAATTCGTAGTAGTTGTTGAAGTTGGTAATGTCCTGAAAGGAATTAAGCGGATCGCCAAGCTCGTCCGTTGTGGAACCGGCCTGCGGCAGCGCCTGGGCAATCAGGTTGGCGGCCGCCGCATCCTGCACCTGCCGGGTGCGGTAACGGTTATACAGGTATCCGCCGCCGACCAGCGCGCCGCCGCCAATGATCGCCGCCCGCTGGATGAATTTCCGCCGCGACAGAACTATTTCTTTCGGCGTTATCTCAGATGAAGGTATTGTGTCCATGCTCGTCTCCTGCAAACCTGGCAAGCGTCCGGATCATAGCAGGTCTGCGCGTCGTTTCCGTAGGCTTGCTGCCGTTTCCGCTCAGGTTAACACAGCCCGGTGAAACGCGGCTTAAGCGAAGCTTACACGGAGATTAAGGAGGTTACTGCACGGCGACGTGAGCGCGCCGGGAACAACGATGATTGGCGCATGGCGGGCGTCTTCCGCCGATTGGTCATGCCGAGGCGCAGTGAGACTCAATCCGTCTGGAATACGCCATCGGGCAGCCCGAGCCGTTCGATGTTGCGTGCGTCGCCGCCGCCCGGTGGATGGGTGATCGCCGTCACGGTGACCTGGCTCGACAGCGGGCCGCGCGCGATCTTCTTGGTCAGCGTCTTTTAAATCGAGAGTTATAATGTACCCTCCCCTTATCTTTTCACGGAGATAAACGGCGCATGGAACCGGCCACGACCTTTGAGGCGCACGGCAACTATGTATTTCAGCTCCAGTTTACGAGCGACGATAAGACGTTGATTTCATGCGGCATGGATGGGCTGGTCAAGTTATGGTCCGTCCCCGCCTGGGAGCACGTGCGCACGTTCAAAGGCCACGAAAACAGCGTCAACACCTATTCGCTCGCACCGGACGAAAAGACGCTGGCAACAGGCTCAACGGATAATACCGTGCGCTTGTGGTCATTTCCGGACGGGGAGCTACTCCACACCTTGCAGGATCGCAAGAAAGTCGTCGCCGCAGTTCGGATCACCCCCGACGGGCGGTACGTCGCGGCAGCTTCCTATGGCGGTCGCGCCGCAGTCTGGACGCTCGGCGGAGAGCCGGTCGTCGGCATCAAAGTCAGCAAAAAGAACCTGTCGTCAGTGGACGTCTCGCCCAACGGCTTGATGCTGGCGACGGCCGG
>JBHHUI010000774.1:0-1967 GCA_046753805.1 Anaerolineales bacterium | reverse complement strand
CGCCACGTTCGGCCAACGGTGACGAATCGCTCGCTGCTTTTATCTCTCGTCGGCTGGGAAGCGAAGTCTACGAGCGTCTGATTGAGCCCCTCATGGGCGGCATCTACGCCGGGGACGCGACACAGTTAAGCCTGGCAGCTACTTTTCCGCAGCTGCGCCAGCTCGAGCTGGAACATGGCGGGCTGATCAAGGGCATGCTGGCGCGCCGGGCGCAAATGCAGTCCGCCCGGCGGTCAAACGCGAACGGCGCATTGGCGCCCGGCAGCCGCAGCGCGTTCCTCACTCCAGAGACTGGTTTGGCTGAGATCGTCGATGCGCTCGTCGCGGCGCTGAAGGATGCGCAGTTGCGTACCGGCGCACAAGTGTGTGAGATATTCCCCGCCGCCGACGGGTACACGCTCATGTTGGATGAGGCGGAGCACTTACACGCTGACGCAGTCATCCTGGCGACGCCCGCCTTTGCGAGTGCGAAACTGCTGCAGGGGTTCGACGACAAGCTGGCCGCCACGCTACGCGAGATTCCGTACGTGTCCACGGCTACTGTCTCACTGGCCTATAGGCTGGAGCATGTGCTACGCCCACTGGATGGCTACGGCTACGTGATCCCGCGTGCGGAAGGCGGCGATATTCTGGCCTGCACCTGGACTTCGACGAAATTCCCCCACCGCGCGCCGCCGGGCTACGTGCTGCTGCGGGCGTTTGTGGGGCGCGCCGGAAAACAGGCCGCGCTCGCGGGCGATGACGATCATTTGCTGGGCCTGGTACTGGCCGAGATGAAACGCACGCTCGGAATCAGCGCCGCGCCACTTTTCCATTGCATCTATCGCTGGCCGGACGCAATGCCACAATACATACTTGGTCACCCCGAGCGAATGCATCAGATCGAGCGCCGTCTGGCTGCGCGGCCGGGACTTCACGTAGCCGGCGCAGCTTATGGAGGCATCGGCATCCCTGATTGTATCCACTCCGGGGAACAGGCCGCTCGCGCCGCACTCCGACATCTTTATCCTGAATCCGTCACAATGGTTGCCCGATGAACATCACCAAATCCGAAATCCTGTTTTCCGAAGCGCGGGAATTCATTCCTGGCGGAGTCAATTCCCCGGTGCGCGCATTTCGCGCCGTGGGCGGGCAGCCCATTTTCATCGAGCGCGGTGAAGGCGCGTACTTGTACGACGTGGACGGCAACCGCTATGTTGACTACGTGCTCTCGTGGGGACCGCTGATCCTGGGGCATGCCAACCCGCGTATCGTGGCAGCGCTCGTCGCAGCCATGCAGAAAGGAACCAGCTACGGCGCGCCCACCCCATCGGAACTCGAACTGGCAAGGCTGATCCGCACTATGATGCCCAACATCGAGATGATCCGATTCGTCAACTCCGGCACCGAGGCCACGATGTCGGCGCTGCGGCTGGCGCGCGCATTTACCGGGCGCAACAAAATCGTCAAGTTTCAGGGCTGCTATCACGGCCACGCCGACCTGCTGTTGGTGCAGGCCGGTTCCGGGGTGGCGACGCTGGGATTGCCGGATTCGCCCGGTGTGCCCCCGGCGACGGTCGCCGATACGCTCGTCGCGCCGTTCAACGATCGGGCAGCCGTGGAGCGCCTGTTCGAGCAGTTTCCGGAAGAGGTCGCCGCCGTTATCGTCGAACCGGTTGCGGGCAACATGGGCGTAGTGCCGCCGGTTGAAGGGTTTCTAGAAGGACTGCGTAACCTTACGAAAGCCGCCGGCGCGCTGCTCATATTCGACGAAGTCATGACCGGTTTCCGCGTCCACCCCGGCGGTGCGCAGACGCTTTACGATGTAAAACCCGATCTAACGACGCTCGGCAAAGTGATCGGCGGCGGGCTGCCGGTGGGCGCCTACGGCGGGCGGCGCGACGTGATGGAGATGGTCGCGCCAACCGGGCCGATGTATCAGGCCGGGACGCTCTCCGGTAATCCGCTGGCTATGACGGCCGGGATCG
>JBHHUI010000773.1:0-1969 GCA_046753805.1 Anaerolineales bacterium | reverse complement strand
TGGGCCAGGATTTCCTCGGCAGTGGTCAAGGCTGCTGCGCCCAGACCGGCGTCGGCGCGGGCGGTCATCGGAGTGGTGCCGGCGTGGTTGGCCTGTCCTGTGAAAGTCAGCCGGAACGAGCGCGCCCCCACAATGCTGGCGACGATGCCGATGTCGATCCCCTGCTGCGCCAGACGCGGCCCCTGCTCGATGTGTAATTCAAGATAGCCGGCTAGCGTCGCCGGATCGCGCCGGGCGTCGAACAGGCGCGCCTCGGTCAGTCCGGCGCGGGCCAACCCGGCCTCCAGCCGCTCCCGACCGCCGCGCGGCTTTTCGAGCGCCTCGGGGCGCAGGCGCCCGGCCAGCGCCGCGCTGCCGAGCAACCCGACGAGTGTGCCTTCCTCGTCCGTGAAATCGATGACCTCCACATGCACGGCCAGCGCGCTGCCCGACTCTCGCAGCACCCGTAACGACTCCAGCGCGGCTACCATGCCCAGCGCGCCGTCGTAGCGGCCGCCTTCGAACACAGAATCGAAATGTGAACCAAGCAGCAGCGTCTTGTCTGCGCCCGGCGTTTTGAGCAGCGCCGAGACGTTGCCGGCGCTGTCCTCGCGCACGGCGAATCCATCTGCCGCAGCGCGCTTGCGGAACCAGTCCCGCACCGCCAGGTGCGCTTCGCTCAAGGCCGGACGATTGACGCCGTGGAAGGTCTCGTCGCCGACTTCGAACTGGAATGCGCCGAACTCCGATACGGCTTCGAAATCGGCGCGCATGCGAGCGGGGTCTATTAGCAACGGTGTGGGGCGCGTCATTGATTTGGATTTTTCTGGAGCGCGATGCGTGGAGCCTCCACCACTGCCCGCTCCACGAATTCACATATCTCGCGGCTCGCGGTAATACATCAATGGCGCGCCGATGCCCTTTTCGCGGGCGCGGCTGTACGCCAGATCGGCAAGCATGATGTCGCTGATGGCGAAGCCCTTGTGCCAGAACAGGATGCGCTCGTCCGGCGACTCGCGCCCCGGCTTCAGCCCGGCGACGACTTCGCCGATTTCACCGTAGATGTGCTCCGTGCGTAATTCGCCCGCTTGCACCAGCCCGGCGAACTGGCCGTATTGCGACTGCTGCGCCTGGTTCCAGTCGTCTACAAGCATTTTATCCACCGAGAAGGGCAGCGTCGGTTCGACCGACAGCACTGCGCCGTAGGGCTGGATGAGCGCGCCCGGTTTGACCCACTCGTCCCGGACGAGCACCTGATGTTCGACCAGACGCGAGGCGTCGATGATGATATCGGCGTCGCGCACGCACGCTTCGGTTGTGTCGGCGACGACGATCGGCTTGTCCAGCCGCGCCGACATTTCGACGGCAAAGCGCTCGCGCGATTCCGGCCGGCGGCTCGTGACGCGGATTTCTTCAAAGTCGAACAGCAGGTCGAGCATGGCGACGTTGTACCAGGCCGTGCCGCGCGCGCCGATGTGTCCCAGCACGCGCGGGCGCTCGCGCGCCAGATACTTTGCGCCGACTGCGGTGACCGCACCGGTGCGCATCCACGTGATGAGCGTGCCGTCCACGATGGCGAACGGCGCACCGGTCTCCGGCCGGTAGAGCGTGATGAGCGCAAGTTCCGAAGGTAGGTTGTATTCGTAGTTCTTCTGGAAGTCGCCGATGACCTTCACACCGGCTACGTTCACCGGTTCGACGTAGCCCTTCAGGATATTGAAAAGCTTCTCCGGGTAGGCGAGCGGCAGGTGGTCTTTGGATGGCAGGATGACTTTCTTCTCGCCGTGCGCCCGCAGGCCGGCCTCGATCGCGTCCATGATGTCTTGCAGACTCAGGTCGAGGGAGTCGACGTCTTCTTTGGATAGGAACAGGATTTCGAGGCTGGACATGCAGACTCCGGTGTGATGGGTTCAGGTTATACGTGCGGCAGCACTTCGGCGGCGGACGCAAAACGGAAGAGTCGCTCCCAGGTCAGGTCTTCCTGTCCTTC
>JBHHUI010000772.1:0-1975 GCA_046753805.1 Anaerolineales bacterium | reverse complement strand
CTTTGGCGCGAACTGCGCAGCCCGCACCCACGCCGGGTTACACGGTGGACGGCGGCTGCGGCCGGATTTGTCGCGGGTAGCTGGCCCTGGTGGCAGGCGACGCTGCTGGGGGGTGCAAACACCGTGGCGGAGTTGTCTGGCGCGCATGTGCTCTCGGAGGCATCCGGGCTGCTCATCCGACTCCTCAACCTCGGGGTTTTCTATCCAACCGCCCTGATCGGGCTGCGCCCCCCGTGGGGGGTCACGCTGCTGGCCCTGCCACTGGCTCCGGTGGCACTGATTGTGTTCCTGGGGACGCTCGCCCATACTGCCTTGCGCCTGCGCGCCCCCGCAACGGTGGAATCGCGCGCCGGGCAGCTGCTCCTGCTCGGCGTCTGCGCGACGACGCTCGCCGGGCTGATCGTCACACCGTTTGGCGGGGACCCATCCGGGCGCTATGTCTTGCCCCTGGCCGCACCGCTGGCGCTGTTCACGGCCGACATGCTGGCGCGGCTGCGGCGGCGCAACGCGCTGGTGGCGCATGTCGGGCTGGGGACGTTGCTCGTGTTCAATCTGTGGGGAAATGTCGAGAGCGCGCGCGCGAATCCGCCGGGTATCACGACGCAGTTCGATGCCGTGGCGCAGATCGATAAATCTTACGATGATGCATTGATGCGATTTCTGCTTGACAACGGCGAAACGCGGGGATATGGCAACTATTGGGTGGGTTTTCCACTGGCGTTTTTGTCTGACGAAGCGTTGATTTTTTCGGCGCAATTGCCGTACCATCCGGACTTCCGCTACACGCCCCGCGATGACCGCTACGCGCCGTACACGACCGCCGTCGCGCAGTCGGAGCGAGTGGCATACATCACCACGCATCATCCAGCCCTGAACGATGAAATCCGAGTCGGCCTGCACGCTCTTGGCGTCACGTTCGAGGAACGCCAGATCGGCGACTACCACGTGTTCTATCATCTTTCGCGCGCCGTGCGTCCGTCCGAGTTAGGACTGGGCGAGCATGCCATCGGGAGCTCTGCGAACGAATGACGCTGACCACACGGCGGCTGGCCGTCCTGATTCTGTTCGTGGGTCTCTTTGCAATGGCCGTGCGCGTGTCCGTAGGCGCCGACACCTGGTGGCACCTGCGCGCCGGTCAGTGGATGCTCGCGAACGGCCGGTTGCTCAACACCGACGTGTTTTCGTTCACGCAGGCCGGCGCAGAGTGGATCAACCATTCGTGGCTCAGCCAATTGCCGCTGTACCTGGCGTGGGCCGTCCTCGGCTATGCCGGACTTAATCTTCTGGTTGCGCTCGTCGTGGTGGCTACGTTCACGCTGGTCTACCGCACATGCGCCGGAGGAGAGTATCTGCGCGCGTTCGTGGTCATACTGGCGGCGGCGGCCTCGGGCGTCTACTGGTCGGCCCGCCCGCAGATGGCGTCGCTCGTACTCGCAGCCGCATTTGCGTTGATCCTGTTTCGGTTTCGCCGCGCTGGTCACAACCGGCTCTGGTTATTGCCGCCGCTGATGCTGCTGTGGGTCAACGCACACGGCGGGTTTGCCATCGGTTTCATCCTGCTGCTGGTGACGCTCGTCGGGGAAGGCCTGAAGCTGTTCGCCCTGCAACTGGGTCTGGCGGAAGCGCCGGACGATCTGCGCTCGAATGGTGGGCGATTGGACGCCTGGCTGGAAGCGCGCGCAGCCCGATGGGGGATCCGCGCCGACGCGCGCGCGGCCGGGCGGCGCGTCGGTCAACTAGCCCTGACCGGCCTGGCCTGTGCAGCCCTGGTGTCCCTCAATCCGTACGGGCCGCGCATGCTGGCGTACCCGTTTGTGACCGTTTCCATCGGCGTCCTGCAGGATTTCATCCAGGAGTGGCAGTCGCCGAATTTCCACCTCTTATCAAACCAGGTATTTCTGTGGCTACTGTTTGCGACCGTGGCCGCGATCGGGTTTTCGCGGCTGCGCGTGGATGCGACCGACTTCCTGTTGCT
>JBHHUI010000771.1:0-1976 GCA_046753805.1 Anaerolineales bacterium | reverse complement strand
CGAGCTGGCGCGCATTTCAAGCCAACAGCAGCGTACGCTTCTCACCCGCGACCGCGGCCTGCTCAAGCGCAGCGCGGTCACTCACGGCTACTGTGTGCGGGCAACCAATCCGCGTGATCAGATGGTTGAAGTCGTGCGGCGCTTCGATCTGGTGGGGAAGATCGCCCCCTTCCGGCGCTGCATGCGCTGCAACGGCCGGCTGCGCGAGGTGGACAAAGCGGCGGTGCTGCAACGCCTGCTCCCGCTCACGCAGGAATACTACGAAGAATTCCACGAATGCGACGTGTGCGCTCAGGTGTATTGGAAAGGGTCGCACTCCGCGCGCATGCAGCAGCTGATCGAGTATGCGCGTTTGCAGGGGCGGACATGACAAGAGGACCGCACGGAGTGGCTGAAATGCTGAACACAGTGACGCTGCAAATGACACAGCGCGGGGAAATAATACTGCCCAAGGCGCTGCGTGACGAGTACAACTTGAAGCCGGGTGACAACTTCACCCTGCTAGACCTGGGCGGCGTCTTCGTACTCAGCCCGCGCCAGTCACAGGTCGATGCGCTCGCCGAACGGGTGACGCGCCGCCTGTCCGAAAAGGGCGAGACGCAGGAGTCCATGCTTCGCGCGCTGCGGGAAGTGCGTAAGCAGTATAGGGATCCTGAGTAGAGCAGAGTAATTCTCGACACGAGCGCCTTGTTTGCCGGTATCGCGGGTAGATTGACCGATCCTTGTGCAAACCTACCAACTGCTTTTGTGCATCTTCCAGCAGCGCGCCCATAGACTCTCGTTGACGGGCGTTGTAGACTGACCGACAAGTTACCCATGATTCTCGCATCGCTTCTGCTTCTTGTAGCCATCGCTATTATTGGGCTCCTCGTACTTGAGGAGCGAATGGCGTTTGGGACGGCGGAAGCCAGGGTCCGAGTGCGAGACGAGTAGCACCCAGAACCCCGCGATTTCTTGAGAGCCGCTCAAACGCCAGAGCGGCTCTTGTTTTTAAGGTCGATTCATCAGTGAGGAGAAGAGCTATGAACCCCTACGAAGAGCCTGCCACCGACGACGATGAGCAAGACGCCGACGAATTCGTGCTCGACTCGTTGATGGACTGCTACAACTGCTGATTCGCTAACCTGGCGTCGGCCAAAACTGAATACCCAACGCGTGCGCGCAACAGCGCGTATCCCGTGTTGCGTGTTTGTGGAGGAACTCGTATGCAACTTACAGGCGCAAGAATTGTGATGGAAGTTCTCGTGCGCGAAGGAGTTGAGCACGTCTTCGGCTATCCGGGCGGGGCGATCATGCCGGTGCACGATGCCATGCTCGACTACCCGGTGCACCACATCCTGACGCGTCACGAGCAGGGCGCAGCGCATGCAGCGGATGGGTACGCCCGCGCCTCCGGCCGGGTGGGCGTCGCCATGGCAACCTCCGGCCCCGGCGCGACCAACCTGGTTACGGGCATCGCCACGGCCATGATGGACTCCTCCCCCATCGTCTGTATTACCGGTCAGGTCCCGGCGCAGGTGGTCGGTTCGGATGCATTTCAGGAAACCGACGTCACCGGCGTCACGCTGCCCATAACCAAGCATAACTACCTCGTCACCGACGCGGCCGACATCGCAGCAACCGTGCGCGAGGCGTTCTATGTCGCCCGTTCCGGCCGGCCCGGCCCGGTGTTGGTCGACATCGCCAAGAATGCTCTGCTGGAGACGACCGCATTTGAACCGGATGATGCGCCCGTACGGCTGCCCGGCTATCGACCCAATCTGCGCGCACTGCCGGAGGAAATCGAGCGCGCCATTGAGATGATCGACGCCGCCGAACGACCCATCATCCTGGCCGGCCATGGGGTCATCATGTCCGGCGCGATGCAGGCGTTGTTGGCGTTTGTAGACAAGACGAATATTCCGGTCGCCCTGACGCTGCTGGGGTTGGGCGGTTTCCCGGCGAGCCACCCGCTCAGTCTGGGCATGATGGGCATG
>JBHHUI010000770.1:0-1978 GCA_046753805.1 Anaerolineales bacterium | reverse complement strand
AGGATTGCCTGCAAGAGACCTATGTGCGCGCCTGGCGCGCATTTGACCGGCTGGGCGCCAACGCGCACCACCGCGCCTGGATGTACCGCAACGCATACCAGGCATTGCGCAAGTTGCGTGCGGAGTTGAACGATGTCCCATAAATCCATCGATCGTGAACGGCAAGACGAAATCTGGCTGGGCGACCGACTCGGCCTTACGCAGCAGGACAGCCTGCACGCTGCGCTGGACGCTCTATACGCGGACGGGCCGCCGGCGGAGTTGACTGCTGCCGCAGGGCGACGCGCTTGGAGGGTGCTGCCGCGCACGCATACGCCCACCGTGTGGTACGACGGCGCCTGGATTGCGCCGGTGGGCCCCGTCTTTCTAGCCGCCACGGCGCGCGGGCTGGCCGCCGTCGAATTCGGCGTTGCCCAGGACGCATTTCTCGACCACATGCGGCGAAAGTTGGGCAGCGCGCCGACCCACAACCCCGCACGTCTGGCTGGCGCGTTCAGACAATTGCGCGAATACCTGAGCCAGGCCCGCGTTGCATTCGATCTACCAATAGATACCTGTCTCATGACGGATTTCCAACGGACCGTCCTGGAGGCTGCGCTGGCCATTCCACGGGGCAAGATCGCTACCTATGGCGAGATCGCGCGCCGCATCGGCCGGCCGCGCGCCGCACGAGCCGTTGGACAGGCGCTTGGCCGCAACCCAATCCCGATCGTCATCCCATGCCACCGCGTGCTCGCTGCGGACGGATCACTGGGCGGCTATTCCGGCGGCGGTGGGGTCGCCACCAAGCGCACCTTGCTGCAACTGGAAGGGGCGCTGCAATGACAGACCCAATCACTGCATACGCCGAATCCCCCATCGGTTGGCTTGCAGTCGTCGCACGCGACAAGGCGATCATCCGCACGGACTGGGTGGAAGCGCCCGGAGCCGCCGCCGAACCGTCTCCCGTGCTGGTAGCAGCAGTCGCACAGCTGCGCGAATATTTCGACGGCGCGCGACAAGTTTTCGAACTGCGGCTGGAACCACACGGGACGGCGTTTCAGCGCGGGATGTGGGCGCAGCTCGGGAACATTCCCGCCGGAGAGACTCGCACCTATGCGCAGGTGGCGGCTGCCATCGGCCGCCCGAGGGCCGTACGGGCCGTGGGTCACGCCAACGGGCGGAACCCGATCTCCATCCTGATCCCGTGTCATCGCGTCGTCGGCAGCGACGGCCGGCTAACAGGCTATGGCGGCGGGTTGTGGCGCAAACAGTGGCTGCTGGATCACGAGCAACGCATGAACAGGCATTCGTCATAATAGAAGGCGACAGCCGCCCTTGCCGAGTCACCACTCCAATGTTAATATGCGCCCATGCAAGTGGGAGACGTCCTCAACGGTCGATACGAGATAGAGGCAAACCTCGGGCACGGCGGGGCGGCCGAGGTATTCCGCGCGCGCGACCCTCTCATGCAGCGCGAGGTTGCCGTGAAAGCTTTTTCGCGCACGTTACTGGATTCGACCTCGACTGCCATGCAGTACGCCACCGAATTGGCCATGCTCGGCGCGCTCGAACACCCTCACATATTGCCAATCTACGACACGGGGGTCGCCGGAAAAATCCCCTACATCGTGATGCGCTACGCCGACCGGGGCACATTGCATGACGAACTTGCCCAGGGGCGCCCGCTGCTCAAACGGGTTTCATTTGTCATCAACCAGATTGCCCGCGCCCTCGAATATGCGCACCGGCATGACATGATCCACCGGGACGTGAAGCCGCACAACATCCTGATTGAGGAAAGCGGTGACGCATATCTGGGCGATTTTAGCCTTGCGATCCTGGTTGCACACCAGCACGGCGACACGTTGAAGCTTACCAGCGGCACAGCGCACTACATGTCGCCCGAACAGGCGGCCGGCGAGCAGCTCACGCCGGCCACTGATGTCTACTCGCTGGCGGCCACTTTGTACGAGATGCTCACGCTGCACCATCCATA
>JBHHUI010000769.1:0-1981 GCA_046753805.1 Anaerolineales bacterium | reverse complement strand
CGGGCGGTTCGGTGCTGATAGCCCAGGGACTCATGCGTGCGGAATTGCACGAGCTGCTCCAGAGCGAGCCGTATCTGCGCTGCACCGCCACTCCCCGGCCCGATCCTGAAGAATGGGATGAAGAAACCGAGGCGCTGCGGCTGGAAGTAATGGCGCTGATCGAAACCTTCGTGGAACTCATGCCGGGCATCCCGGAGGAAATCATTAACTTCGTTCGTTCCATCCGTACGCCGGGACACCTGGCCGACAACACTGCCTATGCCCCCGAATACACCTTCGAACAGCGCATCGATTTGCTGCTGACCTTCGACGTGCAAGCGCGCCTGCTTAAAGTGCGCGATTTCTTCCGCGAGCGCGTTGCCTTTGCCAAGGTGCAGGCCAAAGTGCGCGAACAGGCTCGCGCTGGCGTCGAGGATTCACAGCGCGAGTTCATCCTGCGCGAACAGCTAAAGGCCATCCGCAAAGAACTGGGCGAGAGCGATGAGACCGAGGCCGAGTTCGAGGAATATCGTCAGAAGATTGAAGCGGCGGGTATGAGCGAGGAGGCCCGCAAAGAGGCGCTGCGCGAGTTGGCGCGCATGGAGAAGATGCCGCCCCAGGCCGCCGAGTTCTCGGTCATCAAGACCTATCTCGATTGGCTGTGCGAGCTGCCCTGGAACAAGCGCACCGATGACGATCTCGACATCGCACGCGTCCGCCAGGTACTCGACGAAGACCATTACGATTTACAGGAGGTCAAAGACCGCATCCTCGAATTTTTAGCGGTGCGCAAGCTGGCGCTCGAGCGCGACCTTGAACCACTCGAACCCGAAGCGCAACGCGGCGCGATCCTGTGTTTTGTCGGGCCGCCGGGCGTCGGCAAGACCTCGCTCGGACGCTCCATCGCCAGCGCGCTGGGCCGCGAGTTCACACGGATGTCGCTGGGCGGGATGCGCGACGAGGCCGAAATCCGAGGCCACCGCCGCACCTACATCGGCGCCATGCCGGGTCGCATCATCCAGGCCCTCCGCCGCGCCGGCTCGCGTAATCCGGTCTTCATGCTCGACGAGGTGGACAAAATCGGCGCCGACTGGCGCGGCGACCCATCAGCGGCGTTGCTCGAGGTACTCGACCCGGAGCAGAACACGCGTTTCCGCGACCATTACCTGGATGTCGATTTTGACCTCTCGCAGGTCATGTTCGTCACCACCGCCAACCTGCTCGAACCCATCCCACCCCCGCTGCGCGACCGCATGGAAATCATCCGCCTGGACGGGTATGTCGAGCCGGAGAAGATTCACATCGCCCAGCATTACCTCATCCCGCGCCAGTTGCGCGCCAACAGCCTGCACGCCGACGAGGTCACGTTTACGGATGACGCGCTGCACGCCATCATTCGCGATCACACACGCGAATCCGGCGTGCGGCAGCTGGAGCGCGAGATCGGGCGCGCCGCCCGCAAGATCGCCGCGCAGATCGCCGCCGGGAGCGCGGTTGGTCCGGTCGAGGTGGACGCGTCGCGTGTTCGCGAACTGCTGGGCAAACCGCTCTTCTTCTTCGAAGTCGCCGAACGCACCGAAACGCCCGGGGTCGTCACCGGCCTGGCCGTGACGCAAACCGGGGGCGACATCCAGTTCATCGAGGCCACGCGCATGGCCGGCAGCGGGCGTCTGACGCTCACCGGCCAATTGGGCGACGTCATGAAAGAGTCGGCCGAACTGGCCCTCTCGTACGTGCGCGCCCATGCCGCTGCCTTTGGCCTGCCGGACGACCTGTTCGAAACAAGCGACCTGCACGTACACGTCCCGGCCGGCGCTGTGCCCAAAGACGGCCCTTCGGCCGGCGTGGCCGTGACGACGGCTATCGTCTCACTGCTCACCAGCGCGCCCGCCGGTGGAGAAGCGGCGCTAACAGGCGAAATCACGCTGCGCGGGCGCGTGCTGCCCGTAGGAGGAATCAAACAGAAGGCGCTCGCGGCACACCGCGCCGGGTTGCGCAGGAT
>JBHHUI010000768.1:0-1982 GCA_046753805.1 Anaerolineales bacterium | reverse complement strand
CCCTTGTTCCTTCATCGGTCCCCCTCCCCACTGCGCAACTCGCGCAGCTCGAAAGCGTCGGCGAGGTCGCGCTCACGCTGCATCATCAGGCGCGCGTACCTGCTCGTGTAGTGGTCGTTTAGCTTGTAGTCGCCGGAGGGCCGGTCCGTTTCGATGTTGAACTGCCAGCGCATACGCTCCCAGAGCATACGGATACCGATGCGTCTGCCTGGCCGGCGGCGTCTTGCGTGACGCGCGAGCCTGACGAGCATGTCGTAGACCTCGGGATTGTCCGCGTGGAAGCGCTCGAATCGTGCACGCACGTCGTCGGCCTCACGCTGCTCACGCAGCGATGGCCGCGCCTCTTGTCGGCGGTAAAGCTCCTGGTCAAACAGCGGCAGCGGGCTGCTGGGCCGCGAGGTTATGCCGAAGTCGCTCACGGCTGGCCCCCTTCGGGGTCGGCGGCGCGGGAAGGAGCGCCCGCATCACCCGGCGAGTCACACACCACCATAGACTCATCCGGGCTAGCCGCCATAATCGTCGCTGTAATGGTCAGCGGCCTGCCGCAGCCGGGGCAATTCCCGATCGGATGCGGTGGCACCGGCTCTATAAGGCCGAGCTTGCGATAGTAGCTGCGCCTGGCGCGTAGCGCCGTGAGGTTGCGCACGCTGGGTGTTATACCGAGCCGCCTCGCTATTTCTCGGGAGTCGCTGGCGCCGTCGCAAGCGGCGACGAACGCCCCACGCCCAACCCCCGCAGTTACCTTACGGCGGGGACTCATGTGCGAGCCCCCGCGAGAGTTAACCCCCAACCGGGAAGCCCTAAAGCGCCCGCATCCACCGCCGCCGCCTCGCCGCCACACCGCCCCCGTGGGTGAAGTGTGCGCTTCGCATAGGAGGGGCTGCCCAGCGCGTGCGGCGCCATGTAGGCACGCGCGCCCCGGAGGGAATCCGGCCGCCCGGTCAGGGGGTTAGGGTCGGGGGAATGAGGAAAGGCCGACCCTAACTTCGTGAATTCGTTGCGTTTTCGGGAATATAGGCCGTGCAGGGATCGAACCTGCGACCCGCTGATTAAGAGTAAGCGTGTCGTTTTAGGCGCGATTGAACAGCCGCTTTGTATCCCGAAACGCACACCCCCTTATACGCGCACACGACCGAATTGTCAAGGCTGCGGCACCGATTTTTTCTCTGCGGCTTGCCTGTCGACTTGCATAATTTTGGGCGGCGTCACTGGGGGCCTGCCCTGCTCGAGGCTGGCGTTGCACACCGCCCCTTCCGCGTGACCCGCCACACGTTCGTGACATGGCAACTACGCGCTGACAAGTCGCTGGCTGACGTGGCGGCCTACTGCGGCACCTCGGTGGCCATGTTGGTCGAGCGTTATCTCCATGTGACCTTTGACCACGGTGGGGATGAGTGGGGAAAGGCGCTCGAGTCGCCGGAACGACGCCGCCTCAAAGGGGTGTGAGGTCGCCTAGACACGAGCCCGGCCTGTGTGTTAGGGTGCGGAGCATGAGCAATCCACTGGTTTGCGGGCGTGGCGACGTGGTTTGCCGGGGCGATGCCCCTATTGTACGCCAGCACGTCACTCGGCCCCCAGGTCGCCAGCTCGCTGCTTGAGGGCACGCTGCGCTTGCTCGTCGCTGATGTTCCGAAACGCGCGGTCTCGTAGCCATGTTTCCACGTCGGCGTAGCGATAGACACACCGAGCCCTGGGGCCTTCGCCCAGCCGAATATACACCGGGCCGATTCCCTTTAGCCGCCACGATCTAAGCGTCTGTGGCGCGATGCCTAGCCGTCGAGCGGTTGCCGCCGTATTGAGACAGTCTTGTGGGTCCATTGTCGGTACCTCCAGGAGTAAGTCGCGCGATAAATGCGCATCTACTATTCCATGGTACCTCAGCGTTGTCCGGTGTTACCGGCGTCATCCGGTCCGGATGGTGTCGCTAGATGTCTGGAAGTATCGATTGCTCACGGTGTCGTCTAATGGCTCTCTCGTGTGAG
>JBHHUI010000767.1:0-1986 GCA_046753805.1 Anaerolineales bacterium | reverse complement strand
CCGACCCATCTCATAGTGCGTGCCGGCAAATTCTAGGATCCTCACTATGCACCTATGTCACATCGTTGCGCGGTAGCTCGTCTGAATCGGGCATCACCGGATAATCATCGTAGATCCAGCAAGCCACTTTCTGCTCACCTACCTGGAAGAAGGGCGGGTACTCCTCTTCGCAGATGCTGCCCACCTTGGCGAAACAACGGGGGTGGAAAGGACAACCTGACGGCGGATCAATGGGGCTGGGGACACTACCCGACAAGATGATGCGCTTCTTGCGTGCTGCCTTGGTAATGCGTGGGATGGCCGCCAGGAGCGCCTGCGTGTAGGGGTGTAGAGGCTCATCGTAGAGCTTGTCCGTCGGTCCTACCTCCACGATGTGGCCCAGGTACATCACCGCCACGCGATCGCTGATGTAGTTGATCACGCTCAAGTCATGAGCGATGAAGAGATAGGTGAGATCGTATTCCTCCTGCAATTCCTCCAAAAGATTGATCACCTGCGCCTGAATTGAGACGTCCAACGACGACACCGGCTCATCGGCTACGATGAAGCGTGGTCGCATGGCGAGCGCCCGAGCGATGCCGATGCGCTGCCGCTGCCCGCCGGAAAACTGATGCGGATATGAGTCAATGCGGCGCTCGCTGAGCCCCACGCGGCGCAGCAGCCGGACCGTCTCCTGCTCGCGCTCGATGGGATCAGTGATGCCCCGATGGTGCAGGGGCGTGCCGATGATGTCGCGCACCGGCTTGCGCGGATTCAGCGAAGAGTACGGGTTCTGAAAGACGATCTGAGCCAAGCGATAGTACTTCACCTCTCGAGGCTTGCCCTTGCCGTTTAGAGAAGTGATGACAGTATCTCCTCGCAACGGATGCCCCTGGAACACAATCTCTCCAGAAGTTGGCTCGTACAGACGTGTCAGGACGCGTCCCAGCGTCGTCTTGCCACACCCGCTCTCGCCTACCAGGCCAAGCGTCTCACCGGGCCAGATACGCAAGTCCACCCCATCGACGGCCCGAACGACCTTTTCTTGCGTCCGTGTCAGCACTCGGGCGAGGAAACTAGGTCGGAGATAAAAATGTTTGTAGATGTTGCGGGCTTCGACAAGAGGCGTGTTAGCCTTGTCGGTTTCTCTATTTCCCATTCGACCACTCATAACTGCGTGCTGCGTTCTCGCGGGGGACAATTGACGAAGCGCGCAATACGCACTACGTACTCAAATGAACCACAGTCGTCGACCGGATCTGGTCGGCCCACGTCCAGGCTTCTTCGCGGGCGTAGTTCACGTACATCAAGCAGCGGTTGAGGTGGTCAGCCTCAGTCTCAATCATCGGCGCGGGCCCCGCGTCGCACGCCGTCCGATGGTGAGGGCAGCGCGGTGCGAAGGCGCAGCCGGCCGGCAACTCGACAAGGTCAGGGACATTGCCGGGAATCGGCCGCACAGGGTGGTCGCGCAGAGCGATCCGCGGCCGGCACTCCAGTAGCCCCTGCGTGTATGGATGCTGTGGGTTCTCGATGACCTGGTCGACCGTCCCCTGTTCCACAATGCGGCCGGCATACATCACGGCTATGCTGTCACAGAACTCGGCCGCCAGAGCCAGATCATGCGTGACCAGGATGATTGCGGTACCGTGCTCTCGGTTGATTTGTTGCATCAGGCCCATGATCTGGGCCTGGATCGTGACATCCAGGGCGGTGGTCGGCTCATCAGCCAGCAGCAGTGCTGGCCCGCACGCCAGAGCGATAGCGATTAGGGCGCGCTGCTGCATGCCGCCCGAGAACTGATGTGGATAAGCAGCATAACGATCCATGGGTGAAGGGATCCCGACCTCCTGCATTACCTCGAGCACGCGTTCCCTCTCGCGCCGCCGCTGAGCAAAGTCAAGTGGCCACGGCAAACGCGACCCATCCAGGATGTGATGCAGACGCAGCGCCTCGCGGATCTGCTCGCCCACCGGGAAAGCCGGGTTCAGGGTCGAGAGTGGGTCCTGA
>JBHHUI010000766.1:0-1987 GCA_046753805.1 Anaerolineales bacterium | reverse complement strand
CGGCGTTGGTGGCAGCCGCCAATGAAGCCGGTGGGCAAGACAACATTACCGCCGTAGTCGTGGAAGTTGTCCCGGTATAAATGTCTGTGGTTTCGAAATAGATGGGAGTTACGCAGTTGACGTTACAAAAGGCGACAAAACGCTGGTCGAGTAGGCCGACAGGCCGTATCGAGACCAGGAACTGCGTAACTCCCAGAGATAATCTGTGACTTATGCCGGTACGAATAGAAGCAGTGGCCGTCACCCATATTGGCCGGATGCGGGAAATTAATCAGGATTCGGTCTACGAACGCGTTGTCCAGACCGCTGCAGGCGAAAGCATCGGCCTGTTGCTCGTGGCGGACGGTGTGGGCGGACATAAGGCCGGACAGATCGCAAGCCAATTGACCGTCGAATCCATTCGCCGCGCACTGGGCGACGTATTCGGCGATGCCGACGCGAATGTTACAAAGCCATTGCGAGACATCGCCACATTGGAGGCCGTACGCCGCCCGGCCGAGTACTTCGAGGATCGCCTGCGCCGCGCCGTTGAGAAAGCCAACCTGACGTTGTTCGAATATGCCGTGAACCACCGCGAAGCAGCCGGCAATATGGGCAGCACCGTCACGGGTGTGCTTTTGAAGGGTAGTCTGGCCGTGGGCGCCAACGTAGGCGACAGCCGCACCTACCTGTTTTCGGGCGACGAATTGCACCAGCTTACGCAGGACCACTCGCTGGTGGCGCAAATGATCGCCGCCGGCCAGTTGCCCGCGCAAGCCGTATACGATCACCCACAACGCAACGTTATTACACGCTCGCTCGGGAACGCCGAACTTGTACAGATCGACACCTGGCAGCGGCAACTCCAACCGGGCGATACGCTGCTGCTTTGTTCTGACGGTCTCTGGGAACTCCTGGGGGATGACAGTCTCATTGCGAACGCGCTGCGGTCGAACGAACTCCCGGCTGCTGTGGACAGCCTGATCGAAGCAGCAAACGCCGCCGGTGGAACGGACAATATCGGGGTAGTGGCGGCGCACCTGCATTGGGACTAGCCGCCCGCATCCGGCCGATCGCCGCCTTCGCAGTGATCGTGGCGGCATGCAGCCCGGGCACGCCGGGGACGACGCCATCCCCGGGCGCGCCGCCCGTCCCGGTGATCCCCATCCCGGCGACGCCCGCAGCGGGAATTACACCGCTGGCATCCGGTTCCGGTCCCGGCGCAATAGCCCGCTACGACTTTTCCGTCGTGCTCGACTACATCGGAAACCGCGCTCAGGTTAACCAACTTGTCGAGATCACCAACCCGGGCCCGGATGTGTGGGACCGGGTGGTCTTTCATCTGCCGTACGATCTGCAAACCGATCGGTTCACCCTGAGTCGGGTGAGCCTGGTGCGCGATGTGGACACTGCGCCGCGCAACATCGAAGTCACGGATGATGGATTTCTCATCGTCATATTGCCGGACCCGGTCGGCCCCAACCAGACTGAACTTATCAACATCGTGTACGGCCTGGAAGCCGAGCAGACAGGAACCATTCTGCGGCGGCCGTTTGGCGATGTGGGTTACAGCGACCGCCTCGTGCAGTTTGTCAACTGGTATCTGCGACTGGTTCCTTATCAGCCCCGCCGGGGCTGGGCGCGTTGGGAAGCCACCGATGTAGGTCCGCCGCTGTTTGCCGAAGTTGCCGATTATGTGTTGCGTGTGCAGGCCCCTGATGATGTCATCGTCGCGAGCGGCGGCCCGGTGAGCAGGGTGGGCAACGAATGGCAATTCGCGGTGAACAATGCTCGAAGCATCGCTTTCAGCGCCAGCCCGGAGTATGTCGAGCTGACAGAGAACGCCGCCGGTGTGACGCTGCTGGGTTACCATCTGCCGGAGTACGGCGACGAGATGCAGGCCACCCTTGCGGCAGCCGCCCAGACGCTGGCGTTGTTTGCCCAGCGCTACGGGCCGTATCCATACAGCACGCTCGTGTTTGCCCAAGACGCCTACCTGCCGAGTGTG
>JBHHUI010000765.1:0-1988 GCA_046753805.1 Anaerolineales bacterium | reverse complement strand
CTGCAAGAGCACTCGGTCGTGTTGGTGCGGGGCGGGCGCATTAAGGACCTACCGGGCGTCCGCTATCACATCGTACGCGGGACGCTTGACGCCACCGGAGTGGACGCGCGCCAGCGGGCGCGTTCCAAGTACGGGAGCAAGAAACCCAAGAAGACTTAGGGATGGATCGACAACGGGTCACAGGTTCGCAGGACGAATTTGTGGCCCGTCACTACGCATGCCGCAGTTGTCTGGAGCATTATTTGGATGGCACGTCGCTACAAGCCTGAGAAACGACCCGTAAGACCCGACCCGCGCTACAACAGCGTGGTTGTGTCCATGTTCGTCAACCGTATGATGCGCGCGGGGAAGAAGAGTGTGGCGCTTGGCATTATGTATGACGCGTTTGATACGATCGAAAAGCGCGCCAAGCGAGATGCGGTAGACGTCTTTGAGCAGGCGCTCAAAAATGTTTCACCCAGCATTGAAGTGAAACCACGCCGGGTCGGCGGCGCCACGTACCAGGTTCCGATCGAGGTGCCGGTCGAACGGCGGCAGTCGCTGGCCATGCGCTGGCTGCTGGCGGCGGCGCGCGGGCGGTCTGGCCGGTCGATGGCGGACAAGCTGGCGGCGGAACTGATGGACGCGGCCAACAATACCGGCTCGGCCATCAAGCGCCGTGAAGAAGTACACCGCATGGCGGAGAGCAACCGCGCGTTCAGTCATTATCGTTGGTAGAAGGTACAGCCTAGTTTCTAGCGTGAGCGACTTTCTCCACAGCAGGTATTCCGTGTAGCGTATTGCGCCTTGCGCAGTTTCCGCATGCACGGAATGCGCAGTGTGTGATACGTGAGATGAGTGGTAACGAATTCCCGCTTGAGCGGGTCCGCAATATTGGAATAATCGCCCACATCGATGCGGGCAAAACAACCTCCACTGAGCGCATCCTGTATTACACGGGCCGTACTCACCGGATCGGTAGCGTCGATGAAGGCACAACCGTCACGGACTGGATGGAGCAGGAGCGTGAGCGTGGTATCACGATCACGGCCGCCTCCATCACAGCCGAATGGCGCGAGCACCTTATCAATCTAATAGATACGCCCGGGCATATCGACTTTACCGCCGAAGTGCAGCGTTCGTTGCGTGTGCTGGACGGAGGCGTCGTAGTGTTTGATGCTGTACAGGGTGTCGAGCCACAAAGCGAGACAGTGTGGCGTCAGGCAGACCGCTATAGCGTGCCACGTATCTGCTTCATCAACAAGATGGATCGGGTCGGCGCCGATTTCGAGCGGTCTGTCGGCATGATAGAGAGGCGTCTCGGCGCGAATCCGGTTGCCTTGCAGCTGCCCTTAGGAGCCGAATCGGACTTCGCTGGCGTTATCGATCTGATGGACATGCAAACGATCACGTGGGCCGACAAGCTCGGCGCCCGCCGCGAGTACGGCGCCGTTCCGGAAGAGTATCTCGCGGCCGCACAGACAGCCCGCGCCCCGGGACGCGCCTTCCCGCAACAATGGTCGACCGGTGCCGCAGCCGCGCGTGTCGTTCGGCACGATCGCCGAGGGCACCGGCCATCGCATGGTCCTGTACGGCCCGGGTGGTATCGGCAAGACGACCCTCGCGGCGACGGCGCCTGGACCGGTCGCGTTCTTCGACCTGGACGACTCGTTGCCGCGCCTGCGCGCGTCGTTCAGTGAAGGCGGCCTAAAACTCGACGTCCGCCCGGTCGCAAGCGCGTCCACCTGGCAGGACATCCGCGACGCGCTGCACGCACCGGGGTGGGACGAGATCAGGACGATCGTCATTGACTCGGCCACGCGCGCCGAAGAACTCGCGGTCGCGCATACGATCACGACGGTCCCGCACGAGAAGCGAGAAATCGTGATCCGGCGGATCGAGGATTACGGATTCGGCAAAGGCTACTCGCACGTCTTCGACACGTTTCTCACGCTGCTCGGCGATCTCGAGCAGCATACGCGCGCTGGCCGGCATGTGATCCTGATTTG
>JBHHUI010000764.1:0-1994 GCA_046753805.1 Anaerolineales bacterium | reverse complement strand
GATGCGCCGCTTGGCCATGGCCCGTTTCACGGCCAGGGATAGCTGTCCCCGCCAGCGCTTCAAGGTGACTGGCCGCTCAAGCTCGTGCTGCACGCGCGCCAGCAGTGCAGCGGTTTCACGATGAGCGAAATCCGGATCGGAGCGCACGCGCTCCAGATACTCAGTCTGCTGCGTTTCGATACTGTAACTTGTTTTGCTCACGCCGAATTTGAGCGCCGTCAGCGCCGGCGCCAGCACAAACTTCATCCCGTTGAATTGCGCACGCCGGAAGTAATCCGCACGCGGGAACGAATACACCGCGTGCGGCGGACGCCAGTAGCCGATGCGGTCTACCACAGACTTACGGTGGAGGGTGGCCGTGGCCTCGGGCGGAATGGGGGCGTCGGGGTAATCCGGGATCACCGCGTACGGCTCGCGGCCGGGGATGATCCATTCCAAGATCGAAAACGCGAAGTCGGCGTCGCGGGCCTCCAGCGTGTCTTTAAGAATTTGCAGGTGGTTCGGTAGCCAGAGGTCATCATGGTTCAAGTATGCGATGTACCGACCGCGCGCGCGCCGCAGGCCCTCGTTGTGCGGCGCAGACTGATCGCCGGTGTTCTCCGGCAGGTTGTACCAGTGCACACGCGGGTCGTCAAAGCGCTGCATCACGGCGGTGGTGTCGTCGGTGCAGCCATCCCCGATCACCCACAGCTCAAAGTCGGCGAAAGTTTGCCACAGCACGCTCTCGACTGCGAGCCGCAGCGTGCTGCTCTTGTTGTACGTGGCGATCAGGATCGTGACGGTCGGGAAATCCGCGTTCACGGAATGGTTGTGATTGCGGCCGCCCGGGCGTGCAACGCAAAATCAGCGCGGGCGCTATCGTAGTCCACGTCTGCAAGCGCGATCTTTTCGTCAGCCGGAATGTCGCGCTTCAAGCGCACGCGATCTGCGAGCAACGCCGGGAGACCAGGATTGTCCTCATTGTCGGCGCAGTTCTCAATCAGACCGTAGCAGCAGTAGCCGCCCAACCCGTCCAGTTCTTCGCCCGCCCGCAGGTTGCGCTTGGCGTAGGCATACACGTTTGTGCGCAGCCCGTAATCGGGTTGCAGCGCGCCGCGCTGATCCAGGAATGCTTCGGCGACGCTCGTCATGGCCATAATATGCCCCAGATGATAGGGCTTGTAAAATAGGTAGAAAGGCCCGGGCCCCATACGGGGCGGGAACCAATCGAGGGTGTACTGCTGGAATGGGTGGTCGGCATAGCCGATCGCAAACACGCCGCCGTTCGGTTTTGCGCCCAGCACATAATCGACCACCGCTTCCCGCGATTGCCACAATGCTTCAAAGTCAAAATGTTCAAACATGTCATAGACGCTCGCCATGCGCGGCCCGTGCATGCCCGGCACGTCTGTGCGCAATCCGTATGCATTCGCGACGAGCGCCATCTCCACGCACAGCTTCGTGCCGTCGGTGTATGACGTACACATCTTGTAATCGAGGTTGCGCTTGTCAGCTTCGGGGATGATCTTGGTCGGGTCGGAATACCGGTCCAGGAAACCCTTGATGTTTCCCGCCATCACCAGCTCGAAGCCCCACAACTGGAGTTCGTCAATCAGCCGGCGGATGACGACCGGCTGATCGCCGTCGCAGCTCGTGTAGACCAATCCATTCTTTTGCGCCTGCTGCAGGAAGTACGGCCCGAACAACAGGTCGGCCTCGGCGTTCATCATCACCAGATGCTTGCCGTGCTCCAGCGCAGCGACGTCGAAGCGGCCGGCCGCCGCGATCGCATTTGAGCCGTCTATGAACACATCCATCAGTTCACAGCGCGCCAACAGGGCGGCGTCGGCGCAGATCGCAATCTGCCCGGTCTCGATCGCTGCGTGCATTTCGGCGAGCGAGTCCACGACGCGGTAGCCAAGCCCAAAGGCGTCCGCACAGGCAACGGCGCGTTCAATTTCGACATCCGCCATGCCCACGCACTGCATGCCCGGTGTGATGCCGGCCTGATAGAC
>JBHHUI010000763.1:0-1994 GCA_046753805.1 Anaerolineales bacterium | reverse complement strand
GGGAGCGATACCCGATGCCGTCGATCTGGTCAACGTTTTTCGCCGGTCGGAACACGTGCCCGATGTCGTGGAGCAGGCAATTGAGATCGGAGCGAAGGCAATCTGGATGCAACTCGGCGTCATCCATCCGGCGGCGGCTCGCCGCGCCCGCGAAGCCGGGCTGGACGTTGTAATGGATGAATGTCTGATGGTCGAGCATCGACGGCTGTTCGGCGGCGGCAGACGGTCAACTGCGAGCCTGTAACGCTATGCATACGGCGATCAGTGGCCGAGCGCCGCCGGGCGGCTCCTCGCTCTGCTCGGCTGCCCTCCACTTCCCCGCTCTGCTGGCAAACTTCCAGTCTCGATCGGTTCTTTCGTAATGTTCTGGTATCTGTACCTTGCCCACCTGATCGGCGATTATCCACTCCAGACCGATAAGATGGTGGTCGCCAAGCGCACCTGGTGGGGACTGGGTCTGCATGTGCTGGTGCACCTTGGCGTGTTGCTGTTTATTGTCGGGCCGTATCGCGCTACGTTGTGGCCCTTTTTGTTGGCGCTCGTCGCCGTTCACTACGGCATCGACGCCGTCAAGAACCTTCAAGCTAAGTGGTGGCCGGAGCGCGTGACAGGCCCCTATCTGTTCGATCAGCTGCTTCACCTCGCATCCATAATTGCGGTCGCAGCCTGGATCGAATCGACGCTGCCAATCGCTGCGCTGCCGTCACGGGCGGTGTGGCCGATTTACGCGATTGGCTACCTCCTGGCAACGTACGTGTGGTTTGTGACCGAGCGCATCGTCGCGCGCGGACACAAGGATTACCTGCGCGAAGTGTCCATTCAATTCTGGCAGCGTATGGCGACGCGCGCTGCCCTTGTCACAATATTCTGGGCCGGTGGAAGCGCGCTGGTTGCAGCCGCCCCGCTTGCACTGGCGCTGCAGCTCCCCTACCTATCCGGCGACTACCGGCGGCGCGCGTTATTCATGGATATTGCCGTGGCATTCTGTGCAGCCATTCTAATCGTGCTGGCTGGAAGGCCCTGAGAGTAACAGGACTGCCGTGACCGTGTCGGAAGAAGATACGCGCGCTGAACGACCCGTTGGGGCAATTCGGAAGAGTAGGGTCGCCGCATCCGATAGAGGAGTTCGGCTGGCTGCTGGTCGCAATCCTGCCGACGCGGGGCGGATCAGCGTGGAAGCTCGCGGTGTGTTCTTCGAGGCCGCCGACGGCTAGACGATATGGCAGCATTCGCAAGCGTCGTCGTGGGAGCCCTTCTCTTGTTTGCCGGCCGGCGTCTGTTCTGGTTGTCTGTTGGGGTGGCCGGGTTCGTTGCGGGCACAGCGATTGTCACCACATTGTTCCAGCCGGCGGCCGATATTACGGTGTTGGTCGTCGCTCTGGCCGTCGGCTTGATCGGAGCGTTTGCAGCGGTATTTCTGCAAAAGATCGCCCTCGGTGTGGCGGGTTTTATTCTGGGCGGATACCTTGCCTTCTGGATTATTAGAACGCTGGCCGTTTCGCTCGGCGGCTGGGAATGGCTGTTTTATCTTGCGAGCGGCCTGACGGGGTCAGCGCTGATTACGTTCCTGTTCGACTGGGCGCTGATCGCGCTCTCATCGCTCACCGGGGCGACGCTTATGTTGCAATGGGCGCGCATTCGCCCGGCGTTCGGTCTGGCCCTCATTGCGGGGCTTGGACTGGTCGGCATCGTTGTGCAAAGCCGCCACTGGCGCCGGCAGCGCGGACGGTAGGGTGATATCGTTGATGCGATCCGCTGCCCGGCTGAACTTCTTCTTCGCTGGTCGGGTATACTGTACGTTGGCCGCTGCAAGGCGCTTGCAGACGGCGCTGTCGCGCTCACTTATGGGCAGCGGCAACTGCGTTGCATTTGCATACGTCGGCCATGTGCGTTACCCTCGCAGGGTCCATTACCACCAGAAGGAACGCAACCATGTCCGATAGGCTGATTTCTCCGGCTGACAAATACGAACGCGCGCGTATTTCCGTCCTCGA
>JBHHUI010000762.1:0-1997 GCA_046753805.1 Anaerolineales bacterium | reverse complement strand
CAAAGATTACTTCGACCAGGGTCAGCCCATTCGGCGGCGCCAGCGGCCCGGATTGCGACCGGTCCGCAGCTGCCAGCCGCTGAGTGAACTGCTCCTGCGATAGCTCGCCGTGTCCTACCTGCCGCAACGACCCGACTATGCTGCGGACCATATGGTACAGAAATGCGTTCGCTGCGATCTCGAACACCACGAGCGGTTCTGTCACATCCCACTGCGCCCGGTACACAGTTCGTACTGTGTTCGACTTTCCATCAGGCGCTGCGCCGAACGATGCAAAATCGTGCTCACCTACCAGCGCGCGAGCGGCTGCACGCATGGCATCCACGTCGAGCGGGGGCCATACATGCCAGGCAGCCCGTTCATATGCCGGCGACCGGATGCGGGCGTTGTAGATGCGATACTCGTACCGCCGCGACCGCGCCGCGAAGCGCGGATGAAACCCGTCCGCAACCTGCTCCACAGCGCGGGCGGCCACGTCACGCGCCAGGTTGGCGTTCAACGCTCTCAAGAGCGCCCGCGTGCCATGCCGCCAGGCAAGATCAAACGCCACAACTTGCCCACGGGCGTGTACGCCGCTATCGGTGCGCCCGGCCCCATACACTGTGACGGCGCGGCCCGCATTCATGCGCGCCAGCGCCGCCTCTATTTCGCCCTGTACTGTCCTCCCGCTGGCCTGCCGTTGAAAGCCGTGGAAATCTGTACCGTCGTATTCAATGACGGCTTTAAAACGCGTCATTGCGGCAAGCGCCGGAATTACTTCGGCCGCTACTCCTCGACCAGTTCCAACATGACCATGCGCGCGGCGTCGCCCTGGCGCTCGCCGAGTTTCAGCATGCGCGTGTACCCGCCCGGCCGCTCTTCATAGCGCGGCGCGATCTCGTCGAACACTTTACGCGCTATGTCCTTGTTCGCCAGACGCCGCATCACCATCCGGCGCGCATGCACTTGCCGGGCGGCGTCGTCAGACTTCAATCCACGTTTGGCGAGCGTGATCACGCGTTCGGCTTCGCCTCGGATCGCGCGCGCCTTTGCTTCCGTCGTGCGGATGCGCTCATGCTCGAACAGATCGTTTATCAGGTTCCGCCGCAGCAACTTGCGCTGCGATGTGTTTCGGCTCAGCCGATAGCCGTGGACGCGGTGTCTCATGATGACTGCGTTTCTGGCGCGACAGCTTCGCCTTCCGGGCCGGCCTCGTCGCCTTTGAGATAGCCCTTCTCGCCGAGCTTGTCGCGCAGCTCGTCGAGCGACTTCTCGCCAAAATTACGGATAGCCAGCATGGCATCCTGGCCGCGCGCGAGATGATCGAGCACCTCGCCCACGGTCGTGATGCCCGTGCGCTTCAACGAATTGAAAACCCGCACCGACAGGTCCAACTGCTCGATCGGCGTCTCGTAGATTTCGCTCGGAATCGACGGCTCCGGCTCTTCCGGCTCAGCCACCATCAGCGATTCCTCGGTCACGCCGGCAATCTGGCGCAAATGCTGCATCAGAATCGCTGCGCTTGTGCTCAGGGCTTCCTCCGGCGCGATCGTGCCGTCGGTCCAGATTTCCATAACCAGCTTGTCGAAGCCGGTGTTCTGGCCGATGCGCGCCCGCTCCACATTGAAGTTCACCCGCTTCGAGGGACTATAAATAGCGTCCACCGGCAGCTCGCCAATCGGGAGGCGCCCACGCTCTTCGGCGGGAGAGTACCCGCGTCCGCGCTGCACCGTCATTTCCATTTCGAGGCGCGTTTTTTCATCGTCCACCGTGAACAAGTACAGATCCGGGTTGACGATCTCCACTTCGCCGGGGCAAATGATGTCGGCTGCGGTCACGGTGCCCTCGCCGCGCACGTCGAGTCGCAGGCGAGCAGAGTCGCCTTCGTGCAGCTTCAAACGCAGCTGCTTGATCTGCAACAGCAGTTGCGTCATGTCTTCGCGGATGCCGGGGATATCGGAAAACTCGTGATACAGGTCGCTGACCCGGATCGAGGTGACGGCCGCGCCTTCGAGCGA
>JBHHUI010000761.1:0-1997 GCA_046753805.1 Anaerolineales bacterium | reverse complement strand
CGTCATCGCGTGGCTCGAAGAAAAAGGCGTCGGCAAACAAGACGTAGGCTACCGCATCCACGACTGGGTGATCTCGCGCCAGCGCTACTGGGGCGCGCCGGTTCCGATGATCTATTGCGAGACGTGCGGCGTCCAGCCCGCGCCGGAAGACCAGCTGCCCGTACTGTTGCCGGACGACATCGAATGGAAGCCCACGGGTGAGAGCCCGCTCAAACTGCATCCGACCTGGAAGCACACTACGTGCCCGAACTGTGACGAGCCGGCCGTGCGCGACACCGACACGTTGGACACCTTCATGTGCTCATCGTGGTACCACCTGCGGTATCTGAGTCCGCACTACGACGATGGCCCGTTCGATCCGGAAGAGTACGATTACTGGATGCCGGTGGACGCCTACACGGGCGGCATGGAACACGCCACCATGCACCTGATGTACACGCGTTTCTTCCACAAGGCCGGGCGTGACATGGGCATCATGCAGGGCGACGAGCCGATGATCCAGATGCGCAATCAGGGACAGATCCTCGGCCCGGACGGCCAGCGCATGAGCAAGTCGCGCGGCAATGTGATCGACCCGGACGAGCAGGTGCGGCTGTATGGCGCAGACACCGTGCGCGCATTTCTGATGTTTGGCTACCGCTGGACGGACGGCGGGCCCTGGAGCGACGCCAACATTCAAGGCGTCGTGCGCTGGCTCCAGCGCGTGTGGGATCTGGTGGGGGAGGTCGTCGCCGTTCCGCAAATAGCGGATTCAGATAGCGCCCGTGCAATCCGGCGCAAAACGCACCAGACAATCCGGCAGGTGACACACGACCTGGATTCTTACGAATTCAACACGGTCATTTCGGCGTTAATGGAGTTGACCAATACGTTGGTCTCCGCGAAGGATGCGGATGCCGGCAGCCCCGCATTCCGGGAGGGCCTGTTGACTCTGCTGAAGCTGATGGCGCCCGTGACGCCTCATATCACCGAAGAAATGTGGGAACGACTCGGGCAGCCGTACAGCATCCACACGCAGTCGTGGCCGGCGTTCAATGCGGAGTTGGCCGCCGAAGAGGAGATCACCCTGCCGGTGCAGGTCAACGGCAAGGTGCGCGACCGTATCACGGTGGCGGCCGACGTGACGGAAGCGGAAGCGACCGCGCTGGCGTTGGCAAGCGCGAGCGTGCAGCGCCACCTGGGCGGCAACGAGCCCCGTAAGGTGATTTATGTCGCCGGGCGACTCGTCAGTATCGTTGTCTGATCGTGATCGAAAAAGACCTCCGAGATTTACGAAATCTCGGAGGTCTAGTGAGACCTCGTACACCTACTACCGATTCCAAGCTGAATCGAACCGCTCAACAAACTCCGGCTGAGCGGAGCCGCACAGCGCACTCGCTCGGGGGGATTGCGCTGGCGCCGGACGTATATTCGATCTCCCGCAAAACGCGACGCAGGTCAGTTCTGCATCTGCCTGAGCACGAGCACCACTTTGCCCTGCACGCGGACGTTCTCCGGCTCCGCGTAAATCGGCTGCATCGTCGGGTTTGCCGGCTGCAGGCGTACACGCCCATTTTCCAGGTAGAAGTGCTTCAGCTCGCTCCGCTGCCCAGAACATCGCTTTTATGTCACCCTGAGTGGAACGAAGGGTCTCTTCAAATTGACTCTTCGCTTCGCTCAGAGCGACCGGTGGATGTTCTGAGAAGACCAGTGGCGGCTTGCCGCCGTGCGTGACTCAGGGTGACAAATACAAACACACTGCCCCCAAACTGGAATGCGCCAATCAATTGCAGCAGTTGGCCGAGCAGAATAAAATCAAAAAGATTCGCGAATCGTTGCGAGCGCGCTTGGCATGAGGCCGGCATAAAAAGGAACCGTGGGGCCGCATCTTCCGAACGAAGTCCCCGACGATGCGCAGGAGACTTACAAGATGAAAACCTTGCTCAATTCCATTGTATTGCTCATCTCACTGACCCTGCTCGTGTGGGCGCCCCTCACGACCGCCGCGCAGACATCCC
>JBHHUI010000760.1:0-2001 GCA_046753805.1 Anaerolineales bacterium | reverse complement strand
AGCAACAGGCTCAAAAAACGCCAGTCCCACCAGCCGTAAAACACGTAACTGGCCACCACCAACAATACGTTCTGCCACCGCACCGCCAAACAATGGTACAACCCGAAAATGATCAGAAAAAAAGCGGCGAATTCCCAAGTATTGAAAAGCATAAGGCTTCGTTATTCAATGAATCTGAACGTTAATGGCATAAAAGAAAGTAAAGTCTAGAGCACTTTGCGTAAATCATTTTTATAAGCCGTAGGATGCGAAGAGGGACCGCGACGAGCCCCGACCGTGAGGGAGGGGGTGATTCGAGCAGAAGAACCCGCTTGCTGACGCGCGCGGCTCGCTGCGAATCCCTTACGATAAACTGGAAGATGTTCTGATGTAAATGAAAAATAATTACGCCGATTGCTCTAATCCCAATTCGGATAAATTCACACGCAAATCACCCGGCACAAGACCGGCTCGATCAGCCTTCGTGAAATACTTCGGTCCGATATCGTATAGGGTAATACCCCATGTCCTGGTTGCTTGTATACAGAATTGCGGAATGGGGGTTATGCTTGCTGATGGTGCCGGTGATCCTGCGCCGACGTTTTGCGCCCGTTACCTCGCTGGCTTGGTTGAGCATTATCTTCTTTCTGCCCGAGTTAGGCCTGATCATTTACCTCCTGATCGGGGACAATCGCCTGGGTCGCCGCCGGGCGCGCATGCACCGCAAGGTGATCGCCTCGATGCGGACAGACCAACGGTTGGCCTACCTGCGCAACCATTCGGATCAGCCGCAACTCAACGACGCCCATCGCCCGATGATCCTCCAGGCCGAGCAGATCAGCGGCATGGGTATCCTGGGGGAAAACCAAGTCGATCTGCTTGCTGAACCCAACCAGATGGTCGATCGTCTGGTCGTCGACATCGATAGGGCCCAACACCACGTTCATCTGCTGTTCTACATTTTTGCGCCCGACGCAACAGGCCGGCGTGTGATTGAATCGCTGATCGCCGCCGCCCAGCGGGGCGTCAAATGCCGTGTGCTGGTTGATGCGGTGGGTTCGCGTCAGTTGTTTGGCTTTCGTCAGCGGAGTTTGATCCGCCAGCTCAAAGACCGCGGCGTGCAAATCCAAAGGGCGCTTCCGGCATCGCCGCTGCGACGGCGCCTGGCGAGGCTTGACCTGCGTAACCACCGGAAGTTAGCCGTGATCGACGGTCGGATCGCATACACGGGCAGCCAAAATATTGTGGACGCCGACTACGGCCATCGGCGCACGACGCCTTGGATCGATCTGTCGGGCCGGTTCATCGGGCCGATCGTCGGCCAGTTACAAACGGTCTTCCTAGAAGACTGGGCTTTTGAAACGGACCAGACACTTCAAGAAGATGATATTTTCCCTCGCCTGGAATCGGCCGGCTCGATGTACGCACAAACCGTACCGACCGGACCGACACAAGAGTCAATAGCGCTGCTGCGAGTTACGATCGCGGCGATCAACGCGGCACAACGTAAGGTCCTAATCACCAGCCCATACTTTGTTCCAGATGAGCCTACAATGTTGGCTTTATCGATGGCGGCTGATCGTGGGGTGGAAGTGAATATCGTTGTCCCCAGCCGCAGCGACCACCCACTGGTCTCAGCGGCAGGGCGAGCTTATTTCGACATACTGCTCGACGCCGGTGTCCACATCCATCAACACACAAGAGGCTTGCTGCACGCTAAAACGATCACCGTAGATGACGGATTCGCGCTGCTAGGGTCTAGCAATTTTGACATCCGAAGCTTCTACCTCAACTTCGAGATCAATGTGCTGCTCTATGGCCAAGAGGTCACACAGAAAGTGCGGTTCGCCCAGATGCGCTACTTAAGCGAATCGACTCCGATTAACTATGATAAGTGGCGTCATCGGCCTGCCTTACAACGATTCACCGACAGCGTCGCGGCGCTGCTCTCGCCGCTGTTGTAAAACTAGGTAGTGTGGACATTATATCTTGGGAATCAAGGTCGCGGCGAGCCATGCGAAT
>JBHHUI010000759.1:0-2007 GCA_046753805.1 Anaerolineales bacterium | reverse complement strand
GAGAGGGCGATATCACCAACCTGGTGGACATCGCGTGGATCAGCACGCCGAATGTCGTGGGACAGGACGCGCTCCTCGCACTGGACCAATCCGGCATCATCATGTACTGCCTGCCCGACGGTTCGTCGCCCGTTACCGCCCGGCTCTCGCCGCCGACGAACGGCTGGGGCGCGCCCAGAGCCGTTGAGGTTTTTGCCGACCGGCTGTACGTGCTTGACCCACCTGTCAACCAGGTGTGGGTGTTTGAACGCATCGGCGGGCTTTTCTCCGAGCCTCCATCGCCGTATTTTTCCGAAGCCGTGTATGACCTGAGCACCATAGTCGATTTTGCGATTGCGCAAGGCGATCTATATCTGCTTCGGACAGACAGCAGCATGATGCAGTGTACGCGCAACACGTTCGACAACACGAACTGCACCGAGCGAGTCACTTATATCGACGAACGGATAGGGCGTTCGGCGGCAGACCGGCTCGCCGACCTGTCCGCCCCAGCCAGCCTTGTCTTTGACCCGCCCCCGGAGCCTTCGCTTTACATCGCAGATGCCGACAGCGCCGGGGCGTACCAATTGAGCCTGGGAATGGTTTTGCAGCGCCAGTTTCGACCCACCGCCGGACTGGGCACGCCCGTTAACGCCGTGGCGATTGGCTCAGGAAAAGAAATCTATTACGCCGCCGGCAACAACGTCTACGTCGGCGCGCGGCCCTAGCACAGCACACCACCGCGACGTTGAGACCGCGAAGAGTCGTCTGTTTTTCTCGGCGGACTCTGCGACTTCGCAGTGTAATCTCCGCGGCCAGCCCAGACTCGAATCGCCCGAACGACTATGGGCGCAGCGCTTGGCATTCCTTGACCACTCCATAGTGGGCGGCTAGAATACCGCTCATGAGCGCATGGCCGGGCAAGTACGTGATTGGCCTCACGGGCAATATTGCCACCGGCAAGAGCGTCATCCGCAAGATGCTCGAACATTTAGGGGCATTCGGCATCGACGCCGATGGCCTCACGCACCGGGCGATGGCGCCCGCCGGGCCTGCATTTCAGCCCATTGTGGATACGTTCGGCAAGTACATCGTCGCGGCCGACGGCCAGATCGACCGCGCTCGGCTCGCCGGAATCGTTTTCAACGATCCAGCCGCGCTCGCCCAACTGGAGGCAATCGTCCATCCGTTCGTACATCAAGCTATCGACCTGCTTGCTCGCCGCACCCGCAAGCCGGTCGTCGTGGTCGAGGCGATCAAATTGCTGGAAGGGAGCCTCGCCGACCAGTGCGACGTGGTGTGGGTCGTCGATGCGCCGGACGCGGTGCAGCAGGAGCGCCTGCAGAAGAAGCGTAAACTCGACGCAGACGAGGCGGCCTTGCGGGTTCAGTCACAGAACCCACAAACCGACAAACTGGCGCGCGCAGATTTTGTCATCACCAACGCCGGTTCGTTCGAAGATACCTGGGCGCAGGTGCAGCGTGGTTGGTCTGAATTGCCTGCGCCGCGCGTCGTGGAAGAATCAGCCGCCCCGGTTGTTTCCGCAGACGGTCTCAAAGTGCGGCGCGGTCTGGCGTCTGACGCGGAAGCCATTGCCGAGTTCGTCAACACCGTGAGCGGGCGGGACGAGCCGATGACGCGGGCCGATGTCATCGCGTCGTTCGGCCAGAAAGCCTACTTCTTGGCGCTGGACGCGGACGGCCTTCAGGCGGTGATCGGCTGGCAGGTGGAAAACCTCGTGACGCGCGTTGACGAGTTGCACCTTGCGCAGGGCGCGGCGTCGGCAGCCGTGATCGATACTGTCATGAAAGAGGTGGAAGCAGCCTCGGCCGACCTGCAGAGCGAGGCGGCCTTCCTGTTTGTGACGCCGGACATCGCCAAGACCGCTGCCGGCGCATTGGAAGCGCTGGGCTACGAGCAGGTTGACCCCGATCGGATCAGCGTCAGCGCCTGGCGCGAAGCAGCCGGAGAATCGCAGCCGCCGGATACGGTCGCGCTGTTCAAGCGCCTGCGCGAAGACCGCGTGTT
>JBHHUI010000758.1:0-2011 GCA_046753805.1 Anaerolineales bacterium | reverse complement strand
ACGAAAGCTGGCGCGAGCGTTGTGCCAGTGGAGAAGAGGGCGATACCTGGCAAACATCTGATACCCTCAACGCGATTCGTCAGTACAATATTGACGATTGCGAATCCACCCAGGAGCTGGTGGACTGGCTTCGCCAGCAACAGCAGGATCACGGTATGGCCTATTGTGGCCACCAAGAGGTGGTTGAGCCGGCGCTGAGTGAAGAGATTACAGAACGTACGCAGCTGCG
Organism: Anaerolineales bacterium; assembly: GCA_046753805.1. Taxonomy (GTDB): domain Bacteria; phylum Chloroflexota; class Anaerolineae; order Anaerolineales; family JBHHUI01; genus JBHHUI01. The sequence goes on along the minus strand of JBHHUI010000758.1, from coordinate 1,782 downwards.
GGATCAATTATTAATAAAATCAGCGCAACAACGCGAAGCCGGACAAACCCGTGATGCAGCTTTGACTGAAAATCTGGCCTGGACACTGGAGTTTCACCGCCGAGAAGCCAAACCGCTTTTCTGGCGGCTGTTTGATCGCCTGGGGCTGAGTGATGAAGAATTGCTGGACGATCTGGATTGCCTGGCCGGTTGCGAACGCACCGAACGGGAGCCGTTCAAACACACGCCCAGGGCCCGAAACCTGTCGTACGAGTACCGCTTTGATCCCACGCAGGAGTTTAAGGGTGCGAGCAAGCAATTTTATGTGCTGGGCAGTGAAACCGAAGACGGCAAACCAACGAAGGTGACCTATCTACGCGACGAAAGTGATCTGGAGCAGGGGCTGCTCGTGTTGCAGAATAAAACAGAGCCGCCGCCGTGGATATCGCTGGTCCCCGATGAATACGTCAACCCCAATCCCATTCCTCAAGCCATCGAACAGACCGTTAAGGCTTACTCTACGGGGCAATTACAACGCTGCGCGATCATCGATTTTCTCAATCGGACCAAACCCGATATACAAGGCCACGACGGCGGTCCCATTGCCAATCACCCGGATCCACAGACGCGCTTACAACAAATCACCCAGGCCATTCAAGCGCTGGATCATAGCTATTTGCCGATACAGGGACCGCCCGGCTCAGGAAAATCCTATACCGGTAAACACGTGATCGCTGAATTGCTTAAAACAGGGGCGAAAATAGGCATCACCAGCAACAGCCACAAAGCCATCAACCATTTACTGTTAAGTACGGCGCAGCATTGCCTCACCGAAAAGATACCGGCAAGCTTTACCTGCACCAAGGACACGGGGCCTGAACTGATGGATGCGGGGGTCTCCATTGTTAAAAACGCACAGCTTATTGACTACATTGAACCGGGCTGCGTGATCGGCACAACCGCCTGGGGATTTTCCCGTGATGATCTGGCCGGGCAACTTGACTATCTGTTTGTCGACGAAGCCGGGCAGGTCTGTATAGCCAACCTGATCGCCATGAGCCGTGCGGCGAAAAACCTGGTCTTGATGGGCGATCAAATGCAACTGGGACAGCCGTCTCAAGGCACGCATCCCGCAGAAAGCGGCCATTCCATTTTGGATTACCTGCTGCACGACAGCCCAACCATCACCGAGGACATGGGCGTGTTTCTGGGCACGACCTATCGCATGCACTCCGCCGTCAACCACTTTGTAAGCGAATACATCTACGACGGCAAACTGCAGGCGCACCCCGACAATGATAGGCGCACGATACAAGTACCGGACGGCTATAACGGGCCACTGAACAAGGATGCCGGCATTGTATTTGTGCCGGTACCGCATGAAGGCAATACCCAGGCGTCGGATGAAGAGGTGGCCAAGATCAAGGCACTGGCCCATGCCCTATTGGGGAGAACGTTGACCGACATCTCAGGTGAAACGCATCCAATGACGTGGGACGACATGCTGTTTGTGGCGCCGTATAATCATCAGGTCAATAAACTTAAACAGGCATTGGGTGAACAGGCCAAGGTCGGCAGTGTGGACAAGTTTCAGGGGCAAGAAGCGCCCGTGGTCTTTTTGAGCATGTGTGCCAGCGATGCCAGTGAATCACCACGAGGGCTGGAATTCTTGTTTGATAAACACCGGATTAATGTGGCCATATCCAGAGCACAAACCCTGGCCATCGTGGTGGGCAATCCGGCATTGGGGAATACAACGGTGAATCGTGTTGAACAGCTTAAATTGGTGAATTTGTTTAATGC
>JBHHUI010000757.1:0-2022 GCA_046753805.1 Anaerolineales bacterium | reverse complement strand
CTGTGTGGGGCGGATTCTATGTGGCCTGGGAGATTTCGGCGCGGTTCCTGATTGTGGGCGTGCCACTGCTTGCCGCGCCCATGGCCGCGCTACTCGGCGGCGTCGGCGGCTGGCGGCGCGTGATGCTATGGCCGCTGGCGGCGGCGCTCGCGTTGTTCAGCGTGGTCAATGCGCTGGTGGTATTTGTGGATCCATTCGTCCCCTACCATCGCTCGCCGGTGGCATTCTACGAGGAAGCCCTGCGCCGTCCGCTCCGCGCCTATTTCCCGGCGCTTGGCACGCGTACCATCGCCGCGCCGGACGACGGTACGCCGGAATGGTCGGCGGCGGCCGGTCAGGCTCAGCACTTGCTCCACAGTGAGAGGATCGGGGTGTTGAGCATCGGCTGGTACAAGCTATACGGCCAGGCGCAGTTTGGGCCGTCCGCCGATCCAGACACTGCGGCGCTCGTGTTCGACGTGTCGTCCTCGGAAGACGGACGTTCACTGCTGCACGCCCAAATTAGCCCCGCTGACGCAGATGATGCGACAGGCGTGGCGGATTTCGCGCTCCCCTATTTCAATCCGTATTACAATCGGTGGGATTTTCCGTTCTATCTCGACATCCAGACGACGGGCGCGACCGATGTGCGGTTATCTCCCATCCTGATCGAGCCGGACCCGGCAGAGACGAACAAGCGTGTGGGGGCGTGGCTGGCGGGCATTGGGTTGCTTGTAGTTCTGTTCGCCGCGCCGGCGGGCAGTTGGCGCCCACGATTCCGGTAGCGTGTAAATAGAATCCACACCAGCCCGCAAGCGGCGAACTTGACTCAGCACATCCACGTACAACACGATTCGCGAGCCATGTTTGACCAAGTGCTACCCGCGCTGCGATAATCGTGTCACAAATGGACGAACAGACTAAGACTTTGCACGAAATGCGCCAGATGGCGCTCGTTGAGTTGGCCGCTCACCGCAACGGTGAGGTCTCGCTGGCAATCGACAGCGACTTCCCAGAGGAGTTCGCCAACCAACTCTCCCGACGCGAGGCCTATAACAAACATCTCTTTCGCCCCAATACTTACTTGCATAAGTGGTGGGCGCGGCGCTGCGGATCAACGTTCCGCGCCATTCTCAAGCAGTTCGTCTCGCATCCTGAACAGCGCGACTACTACGCGCCGCGCGGCCTCGAAGGCAAGATCGTTCTCGACCCGATGATGGGCGGCGGAACGACGCTGCACGAAGCCATCCGCCTCGGCGCAAATGTGATCGGGGCAGATATTGATCCGATCCCGGTCGTACAAATTCGAGCCTCGTTGGCTCAAATCTCCCTGCAAGAGCTGCAGGCCACGTTCGAAGGATTCTTTCAGGACTTACATTCAAACGTTGGTTCGTATTTCAAAACAGAATGCCCCCGCTGCGATGTCACGCTGGACGCACAATACACGCTCCACGGATTGCGCAAGCGATGCGCTTGCGGCGAAGTCATTCAAATCGACAGCTTTGAATTACGATACGAAACCGACCGCGTAATCCGAATTTGCCCCGACGACCTGAGCATTGTGGAGGATGCATGCCAGGAAGCTGGAAGTCAAAACCATCGCCGCCTGATCCTCAAGAGCGAAACCAGCTGCGCGCAATGTGGCCAAAAATATCAAGAACTGCTTGACATCCCCTATTTCGCCCGTTATATCCCGATCGCGGTTGTCGGCGCGTGCCCCCAACACGGGTTATTTTTCAAGCAGCCGGACGAGCGCGACCACAGGCGGATCGTGGAGGCCGATCAACATCGTAGCAAATTAGACTTCGGACCTCTGGAAGAATTTCGTGTTGAGAGCGGCCCCAAGTCCGGCGACCTGCTCCGGCGCAACGTTCGTAAATATTCTGAGGTCTTCTCTTCCCGCCAGCTGCTTTATCTGTGGCATGCCATTCAATTACTCCAGTGCTACGAGGGCGCTGCGCGGATTAACTGTGTAGTGGACCCATGAAATTGGACAGGATTCAAGCAGGATCAAGGGAAGACAGATGTTCTGCCTGCTCCTGG
>JBHHUI010000756.1:0-2024 GCA_046753805.1 Anaerolineales bacterium | reverse complement strand
TCTTTCTGGCAGGTATCATCCGGTCGGATGGCCGATTTGACGAAGCCGCCGCCGAGCGGACCGCGCGCGTTCGCTCGAATGGGCGCACACCGGAATATGTCCTTACGACTGCCGAGCAGAGTGCGACCGGCGGCGAGATCGTCGTCACGCAGAATGATGTGCGCGCGATTCAATTGGCGAAAGCCGCGTTGTATGCCGGCGCAAAACTGCTCATGCTGGCGCGCGGCGTGACGGCGGTGGACCGCATCGTGCTGGCGGGCGCGTTCGGCAGCTATATTAGCCCGCGCCACGCGATGGTGCTCGGCTTGATCCCGGATTGTGATCTGGATCAGGTCGCGGCGGTAGGCAATGCCGCCGGCGACGGCGCACGTATCGCGCTGCTCAGCCGCGCGGCGCGGGCAGACGCGGACCAACTGGCGAAGGAGGCACTGCATGTCCAAACGGCGGTAGCGTCTGATTTTCAGGACGAGTTTGTGGCCGCCATGGCGCTGCCGCATGCGTCTGATCCGTATCCGCATCTCGATGGGATTTTGCCGCAAGCACAACCCGCGCCGGCGCGCGATGGGCGCAGACGGCGTAGACGAGAAGGAACTGTTCGAAATTAGAGACTGGAGATTGGCGATGAATTCAATGCAATCTCCAAACTCCAGTTGCCTATCTCCGAACCATACAGGAGCCAATAATGTCCGACGATGAAGCATATGAGGATATCGATCTAACTGCTTTGCCGACTGACGAATTAATCGAACAGATGCAGGACGATTTGTACGATGGGCTGGCCGAAGAGATCGAAATCGGCACGCACGAGTTGCTCAAGCGTGACATGACGCCCTACGACGTGCTGCAGAAGGCCCTTGTCGCCGGCATGGACATCGTCGGCGTCGACTTCCGCGACGGCATCTTATTTGTGCCGGAAGTGCTGATGGCGGCCAAAGCCATGAAGGCCGGCATGGCGATCCTCCGGCCGTTACTGGTCGAGACCGGCGCCCCGCGTGTCGGCTCGATGGTCATCGGTACAGTCAAGGGCGACATCCACGACATCGGCAAGAATCTGGTCGCCATGATGATGGAAGGCGCCGGTTTTGAAGTCTTCAATCTTGGCATTAACAACGATGTCGATAGCTTCATGTCTGCGATTGACGAGCACAAGCCGGACATTGTCGGCATGAGCGCGCTCCTGACGACCACGATGCCCTATATGGACGTTGTGATTAAAGCGCTCAAGGAGCGCGGCGTGCGCGACGATCTGGTCGTTATGGTAGGAGGCGCGCCGCTCAACGAGGCCTTCGCGGAGGAAATCGAAGCGGATGCCTATTGCCGCGATGCAGCGGTCGCCGTCGAAACGGCTAAAAAATTCATGGAGCTGCGCCGCAGCAAAGCGGCCGCCGGTTGACGGTCGCACACAAGCAGCGCGTGTACCCATGGCAGCCAGAACCCGTCGCCGCAAGCGTGTAAAGCATCCGCCGTTTCAAGTGGCTCCGGCGGGGCTTGCCGGCGGCCAATATCGGCCGTTAACCGGCGCGCAGGTTGCGCGTATTGTGGAGGCTGCACTCGTGGTGCTGGAGCAGACCGGCATCGAGGTGCTGCCCTCGGCGTGCCGCGATGTGTGGCAGCGGCATGGCGCGACGATCGACGAGGCGCACAATCGCGTGTTCATTCCGCGCCGTCTTGTTCGGCGGGCGCTGGGAACCGCAGCGCCGGTGGTCGTACTGTGCGGGCAGAGCCCCGAATTTGATATGCGGCTTGGCGGTTCTCATGTTTATCTCGGCACGGGTGGGGCGGCAGTCAAAGTTCTTGACCTCGAGACCGGCGCAGCGCGTGGAACCACGCTGCGCGATTTGTACGACATCGGCCGCATGGTGGAAGCGCTTGACAACATCCACTTCTATCACCGCCCTGTCGTCGCGCGCGACATTCCATCTTCGGCGCTTGATGTAAACACGTACTATGCGTGCCTGGCGGCCACGCGCAAGCACATTATGGGCAACGCGTTCACGCCGGGCAACCTGCGGGAAGTAGTGCGG
>JBHHUI010000755.1:0-2025 GCA_046753805.1 Anaerolineales bacterium | reverse complement strand
ACGGATTGAATGTAGTCGAAATCGGCGGCCGCGAGTCGCGCCTTGCGGCTTTGGACATGGCCGATCATATGCCAGGTGATCGCGTCCACCTCCGGCGCGAAGCGCCGACGCGCTGCATGAGTCTTCTCGCTGCCTTCCTCGACCCTGTTTTCGCCAAACTCACGGTGACCGGAACGGTATAGCGTTTCGACCACCTCCAACGGTTTGCCCTTCGACACGGCCACGAGGGCAATCTCGGCGGCGTCACGTCCGGCGCGTTGCGCTGCTGCGTGGATGCGCGCCAACACGGCAGCGTAACTGCGGCGAATAGCCGCCGTGTCGGCCGCCGCCGGCGCGGGCGTTTCGCCGACGCGAATCACTTCGGAAGGGTCGTTGGGGGATTCGGGAGTCATGTGGATCCGCTGCGCAATGCGATTACTGCGCCAAAGCGGCCGGATTGGCCTCGATCGCCGCGATGTGAGAAAAAGACATCGCGGTGTGTCGCCGTGCAAAGCTCGCTCACCTCAATTTCACGCACGCCCTGTTCCCGCAGGGCGCGACGGTTGGCGGCCCACAGGTCGAAATACGGGCGACCGTTGCGGTACTGGATAAGACCGCCCGGTTCTGGGAACGACTGCTCGACCGCCGCGACGACCTCCGCCCCCACCTCATAGCGCTCCACACTGATCGACGGGCCAATGCCAGCGATGAGGTCGGCCGGCCGGCTGTCGTACGCGGCGACCATGGCTTGCACGACGGACGCCGCCATTCCGGCCACGGTTCCGCGCCAGCCGGCATGCGCGATACCGATGGCGCTGCGGACCGGATCATACAGCAAGATCGGCACACAGTCCGCAAAGCGCAAGAATAATGACACGTCGGTGCGGTTCGTAATGAGCGCGTCGGCCCTGGTGTACGGGTCGCATGGCCGCGAGCCGATGGCCTTGACTTCGACGCCGTGCACCTGCCAGAGCGTCGCCATCGACGCGAATGCAACTCCGGCAGCTGCGTACGCACGCCGTCGGTTCTCGCGCACGTTGGCAAGCGAGTCGCCGGTGCTGATGCTCATGTTGAGTGTAGCGTAGGGCGCCGGACTTACCCCCCCGTGACGGCCAAATACGGCATGCGTCAGGCGGCTGTTCGGGAAACTTTCGAATGTGAAATATTGCAGATCGCCGGCGAAGTGGGAGATCATGGCAGCAGTGTACCACGCCGGAAGAGGGATCAGGTCGCCAGGCCAGCGCGCTTAAACTTAGCCGATAATTCGGCTTTGATGTCTTCCATTGACTCTTCGACGTACGGATAGGCGAGCCAGACATTCATCACACCGAACAGAAATCCCGTCAGCGTCCGCAGGAACGGCGTACTTTCGCGGAACGGCAGGAACGGCAGCGAAAACGGCGGCTGGGCCAGTAACTGGCTGAACCCGTCCAACGCAATCGGGCCAATGCCGATCAATCCGTACAGAAGCCAGTGCAGTGGCCGGACGCGGACGCCGCGCGCCCGCACAATGCCATAGATCAGTCCTGCAAGCAATATACCGAAGTAGATTGCGACATCGCGCTCGCAGTAGGCCACTTTGTAGCCCATGCTTTCATTGCCGTAGAAGGCGCGCGCCGCCAGCCGGCCGGCAGTGGTGTAGGGGTCGATGCCAGTTAATGCCTGGAATTGGGGCGCCATGTAGAACGGCTGATCGCCAAAGAAGAACCACGACCGGTAAGCAAACTGATGGCAGAACGGCGAATACAACCTGTAGATTATTGTCGCCGGCCCGGTGAAATTCAAGTGCATCAGCACCGGCGCCAGAAACGGAAGTCCAACGTAGGTTCCTACAAGCACCGAAAAAACCAGCAGCCAGCGCCGACTAACCCACAGGATCGCCCGATCGACGCTGACGACGAGGTTGCGCATACGGCCTGTGACCGGCTTTTTCTTTTTTGCCACAGTTGGTCCCCTTACGTTAAACAAACATCAGAAGCCGGGTTGGCTTCCTGAAAAAAGTCAGCAGATGAAGCGGACCGCGTCCAGGCGCCGCGACTGGGTGGA
>JBHHUI010000754.1:0-2025 GCA_046753805.1 Anaerolineales bacterium | reverse complement strand
CGTACCATCTCACACGCGCTGCTTCGCAGTTGGCTTCCGGTTCCCTGACCGGGTTTCTGCAATCGGGAATAGAGCAGGTAGTCTATCCCCCGGGCTATTCGTGGCTGGCCGCGCCGCTCGTCGTGTGGCTCGGCGCGGAGACGGCGACTCTGCGCGGGTTGAGCCTGTTGTGGTTCTTGCTGACAACGCTCGTGACTTGGCGGGCTGCTTCGAATCTGAGCCCAGAGCGGCCCGGCTTGGCGGGACTCATAGCAAGTCTGCTCGTGCTCACGTCCGCGCCCTCGATCCTGTTCGCCAGCAACGTGTTGCTCGACAGCATCGGCCTCCTGGCCGTCTTCATATTCCTGCACGTGTGGGGTCAACTTGACTCCGACCCCACATGGCGGCGCGCTCTCGCTACCGGAGTGCTCGCCGGGGCCTGCTTCTGGCTCAAATATCCATTCGGAGTGTTCGCTGGCGCGGCTCTCACGGCCGGGACTGCCTTCGACATGGCGCGGCGGCGCTCGGCGAAGCCGCGACGCGAAGAGTGGCTTGCGCTTGGAAGCGCGGCGCTCGTCGTGGGCCTGTATCTCGTTCTGCCGGGCCGCTTCGAGGATGCTCTTACGTATGGCACACTCCAACCCTCCACCACATCCATCTGGGCGCTTGGCAACCTCATTTATTATGGACAGAGTCTGGTCACGCAGTATTCCGTATCGCCGTCGATAGGAGCGATCGTTCTCGCGGCTGTTGTGCTCGCCAGTCTCATGCCCGCACGCAAAGCGATATTCCGTTGGGCCTTATTCTTCTGGGTGGGATACGGCATCCTGACGTTGAAGTCCGCCAATGAACCGCGCTTTGGCGCGGTGGTATTGCCGGCCGCATTTGTCGTAGCGGCGGCCCTCATTGCAAATGGGCTGGATGTTCTGATCCGGCTGGTGCGCGATCGCCGGCCCGTCACAGTTGCCTGGGCCGGTCTACAAGTACAAGTCACCGATGGCGCTGCCCGGCGCGGCGTTCTGTTTGCTTCAGGGTTCGCCCTCCTCATCTTGGCAATCACCACGGCGCACGGGTTGAGTCGACGGATCACAACTTTCCCGACGATGCTGGCACTGGGCTACAAGACCGACGCGCTGGCTGTACAGCACCCATTCGACTACTCCCCGCGTCCTGACAACCTGAATGGCCTGTACGAGTTCGTTTCGGCTTCGATTGCCGACTCGTCGCCCCGCGTGCTTGTACTCAACACATTCAACGAGCTGAATGCGCCTGCCATCGGCTGGCGGCTTGCGGCCGACCGCTTGGGCGTGCCCGGTGCCGAGGTGATAATCTGGCCGCATTATGCCTACGAAAGATATCCAGACGATTATGCTTCATTCCGCGAACGCCTCATTGCCGAAAACATCGAGTACATTATAATCCTGCGGGACGCGCGCTATGGGTCTGTCCACGCCGGACCGCGTGGGCTGACATGGTACTTGCGTCACGATCTTGGGCTGCTCGGCTCCGAGTTGTTCAATCCGACCATTCTCGAAGACGCCGTCACATTAGACCGGCTGCTTGCGAATTATGAATTTGGTCCGCCGGAACTAGAAGGGCGTTTCCGCGGACTCTCTAAAGAATGGCCGCACGTCGTCGATGTGTTCCGGTTTGTCCCGGGTGGATTCGCCGATTCGCCATTGCCTAATCTGTATGGATTGCTCGATCTTCCGCTCGATGAGCGCAATTACGTGTTACCCAGCCCGCAGAGCGTGGTCGGGGCTGCCCTGGGCGACAAAGTGGAATTGCTCGGCTTTGACTTGATTGCAGAGTCAGGCCGGGCTGATATGACGCTGTACTGGCGTGGCTTAAATTGGATGAACGAGGACTATCATGTCTTCATCCACTTGATTGACCCTGCGTCTGGTGAACTTGTATTTGGTCATGATTTCATACCGGGGGGTGGCTACCCGATCCAGTGGTGGGCGCCGGGCGAAATCGTCGCGGAGGCCGTTGCGCTAGATATGTCCGGCGTTGCGCCCGGGGAGTACCGGTTGGGGGTTGGCG
>JBHHUI010000753.1:0-2032 GCA_046753805.1 Anaerolineales bacterium | reverse complement strand
CGTATTACGGCCTCGGTTGGACGCGCGCTTGCCTTCGGGCTGGGCAGCATTGCGCTTATTGGTTTCCCCGCCTTCGGGCTGCCCGTCAATGTAAGTCTCGCTGCCGTAGCCCTGTTTCTGTTCGTCACGTCGCGCGTTGAAGCATCCGCGTTCGACCAGCGCATGCAGCTGCGTGGCATGACGGTCGAAGCGCTGCTGGCAGCCGCGCAAGTTCCGGCGTCGTCGGTGACCCCGGCCGCGCAGATTGAGATTGTACTTGCTACAGGGGTGTTTGATCGGCAGCCGGTTGTGCCGGTGGTGGTTGGCCGGCGGTTGGTGGGGCTGCTAAACCGCGCCGCAGCGCGCAGCGCGCTCCAGCGGCCCGGCCTCGAGCGCGTGGGTCACGCCATGCGCACAGATTTTCCCCGGCTGACGCCGGACGACACGCTCTGGGAAGCACAGCGACTGCTGACCCATTCGCGGGCGCGGGCATTGCCCGTGACTACGCACGGCCGATTCCAGGGTCTGGTGAGCCGGGGCGCATTACACGCCGCAGCCCGCAGGGATCCACTATCCGCCGCTGCAGCCGCGTGGACCGGCGCAACGCCGCTCGACCTGGGGTATGTGCCCCGTGCGTGCGAAGTTTCCGGATTGCTTTGACAGAACATTCCCCAAACATGGATGCCATTAGCCTCAGTGGCATCGGTTACAGTCGGCGAGGCGGGCGACCGCCCCGCCGACTGTAACATACCCAGATTACTGACTCGACTCTTGCAGTAGTTGATTCGCGCAGAATTGCCACGTAGTAAGCGGTTTGCAACGGTTTTGTTCTGTCAACAAGCAACGCAGCAGCTTTCCGGTCGGCAAACGCCGGCCGGGCATTGGCCCGTAGTTCTGGTGGCTCAGCTCAGCACATCGTAGCCAGGAGTGGCGTCATCACGGTCGACAATGACTTGCCCTGAGCCAATCCAGTGCTGATGAAGAGTCCCAGGCTCCACAAACTCTGTGCCCGCGTTACGCGGCGCCAGAAGCCGGCGCTGCCCTCAAGTTCTGTCTTGAGTCGCCGATGCAGGTTATGAGCAAGGATCTCGTCGTGTTGGGCGGCACGCAGTAGGCTATAAACGACGGCGACGAGGGCGATATGTTTATTGATCGCCTCAAAGTCCCGCACCTGATACTGGTCCAGTCCATCGGATTTGCCTTCCTCGTGATAGACCTCCACGGGCCAGCGATGGCGTCGGCGCGCTTGCGCTGCGATCAGGCCAGGATCAGGAGTCGGCGTTGCGGCAGTTCCGGTAACAGTTGCAGGGGGCAGCCGCGCGCGACGAGGTGCGCGGCAACCAAATCCGGCGTACGCCTGACCGGGTCCCAGCCGCCTGACGTGTACCCGATGTGTGTGCGCGTCCAGCAGACCCGCCAGTACGGGCGGTCATCTTGTTCCAGGACGGCGCCGTCGTCGCGCAGATGAGCCGCGATCTCAAGTCGCAATAGGTTGGCGCGACGACTATGCGCCCGGCGCCAATACTCGAAGTTCGCATCAACCTCGTCGAGACTCATGGGGTGAGGAAAGGGCAGGTTTCGCACGCGCGCTTCCCTAGAATAGCGCCAGTTGCTGGAGACCGTCTTGTAACTGCGCGGCCTCGGCGCGCTCTGGTTTACCCAGCACGACCAGGCGGTTCGTACCATCGTCCCACTGGCCTTGAACGCATTCTCGTTCAGTGGCTCTGCTTCCCGATACGGCAAGAGCTCTTCCCGGAAGCGGACGCTGCGACGATCTTCCCTGAAGAACGGCCCCTCGGACATGATGGCGACTAGCCGGCCTCCCAGCGCGAGGCAGTTTCGAAAGGCATGCGTGACGTGCTCGATATCCTGCCCGTTGGAGAAGGGGGGATTCATCAGGATGCATGGATACTGTTGCTCATTGAAGGCCAGGAAGTCCTCACCGACGACCTGGTAACCTTTCGACGCCAGTATTGCGCGCCGCCGGGGGTTAATCTCGACGACGTGGATATCTTACGGCGCCACTAGCCCGCTGCTGTGCGCGACGATCAGA
>JBHHUI010000752.1:0-2039 GCA_046753805.1 Anaerolineales bacterium | reverse complement strand
GTGGATAAGGAGGACGAGTGTGGCTACACTGGAGGAGGCGATTGTGCGCCTGGCAGCGGCTGCGGAGGCGTTGACGGCGCAGGTAGATGCGGCAGCGCGGCTTTTTGCGGAGCGGCCTACGCAACAGGAAGTACCGGCGAAACCAACGCCGGCGGAACCAAAGCCGAAAAAGACCCGGCTTACCCGGAAGAAGATGCAGAAAAAGCTCGACGACCTTGGCGTCCCCTACGAGGCCGGGGCGTCCACCGCACAGTTGCGGGAGACGTTGGCGGCGGCGGAAAAGGGGGTTGCTCCGCCGGAACTTGATCCTGATCCGGAGCCGGAACCTGATCCGCTTGCCGGGCTGGTAGATACGCCGTCTGTGCCAGCTATTGAGGAAGCCAGAGAGGCGCTAATCCTATACGTGAAGGCGAATGGCCGGGACGCCGGAATTGCGGCGCTGGTGGAGTGCGGCGCGAAGGCCGACGGACCGAAACTGTCGCAATTGAGTGATGAGGGCAGGACTAAGTTGATGGAGAGGATCAATGCCTAATACGCACAAGCGCCTTGCAGCATCGGCGGCGCACCGGTGGTTGGCCTGCCCCGGCAGCATTCGCCTCGCCGAAGAGCATGGGCTGGAGTCGAAGCCGTCGAAATACGCGCAGGAGGGAACAGCGGCGCATGCCCTGGCCGAGAAGGCGCTGAAGGAGGAAAAACCGGCGGCGCATTATGTCGGCCAGGAGATTGAGGGTTGGGCCGTGACTGAGGAAATGGCGGAGGCGGTGCAGCGCTACCTTGATTTCGTGGACGCGACTTCGGTCGGGGACACAACGGTGAAGATCGAGAAGAATGTCGATGTCGGCGACACCGGCGGTACGTGCGATTGCCTGGTGTATCGACCCGAGCGTAAAAACCTTCTGGTGGTGGACTACAAGCACGGCAGAGGGCTCGTGGTTGACCCTGAGCGCAATCCGCAGTTGATGGTCTATGCGCTCGGGGCGCTCCGTCTGTTTCCTGAAACGGAATCTGTCCGCGTCGTGATAGTGCAGCCCCGCGCCGGGGGCGAACCAGTGCGCGAGTGGTGGACCTCGCCGAAGGATTTGGCCGATTGGCAGGCGGACGTGCTGCGCCCTGGTATGGCGGCGGTAGATGCGCCGGAGATGCGGTTTGCCGCTGGCGATCATTGCCGGTTTTGCCCGGCGGCTGGAGTGTGCAGGGCGGCGGTGAATGCGGCGTGCGAGGTCGCCAAGGTCGAGTTCGGTCTGGAGCCGTCTTTCCCGGAAGCTGCTGCCTTGACTCCGGAGGAATTGGGCAAGGCACTGTCATTCGCCACCAGGTTGTCGGCGTGGATCGACGCGCTCAAGGCGTCTGCCCAAGAGCGGGCCGAGCGAGGCCAAAGGGTGCCGGGGTGGAAGCTAGTTGAGGGCCGTAGTCGACGAGAATGGACGGAGGGGGCGGCAGAGCATGTTGAGGAAATGTTGGGGGATGACGCGTATGAGAAGAAGCTGTTGACCCCGGCGAAGGCGGAAAAGGTGCTGAAACGGAAGGGGTTGGATAAGAGCGCGCTTGCTGAACACGTGATCAAGCCGCTGGGCCAGCCTACGCTCGTGCCGCAGAGCGACAAACGAGAGGAGATTGTGGTAGACGCGGCGAGTGAGTTTGTCGAATCGTTGGACATGTTTAGCTAAAAGGGAGAGAAAATGTCGAATCTTGTTACACCGATTGGTCGGCTATGTTTTCCGGCGCTGTTTGAGGCTCGGGCTGCGGTGGCCAAGGCTACGCCTAAGTTTTCCGCAACAATATTGCTGGACAAGCAGGGTGAGGGCGTTGCGGAGTTCATGCGAAAAGTTCGGATGACAATTCAAAAGGTGATCGGGTTAAGGTGGCCTGACCCCAAAAGTCGTCCGGAGCAACTGAAGCTGGGCGTGAAAGACGGCGACACGCTGCGGTTTACCACGGGGGTACACGCGGGCAAATTGAAGAAGGAAAAATACCCGGAGTATGGTGGGTGTTGGGCTATCCAGGCCAGCCGCGAGACCGCCAAGGGCGCGCCTGGCGTG
>JBHHUI010000751.1:0-2048 GCA_046753805.1 Anaerolineales bacterium | reverse complement strand
GTTCAGAAGTATGTCAGCAGATTGAGCAGATGGAACGGATAAATCGGGTTTTGCCGGCAAATATTCGCCAAATCTGCTCCACCCAGTCGCGGCGCCTGGACGCGGTCCGCTTCATCTGCTAGCTTTTTTCAGTGGAGTCTTTGGACGCTTTCTTATCTACCGCATGACGAAGGGATCTACTCTTGACATTCCGCTCCATTGACGAACTCCAGGCGGCGCTGCGTGAGCAGCTTTACGTGGCCGACCGCGGGTTGGCGACGGCGATCTATCTGGCCCTGAAACTGCAGCGCCCGTTATTTTTAGAAGGCGAGGCGGGCGTCGGCAAGACTGAGGTTGCGAAAGTGCTGGCCAGCCTGCTCGACGCCGAACTGATCCGCCTGCAATGCTACGAAGGGCTGGACGTGCACCATGCTGTATATGAATGGAATTACACGCGCCAGATGATGCACATGCGGCTGGCCGAATCGCGCGGGGAGAAGATTGACGAAGCCGAATTATTTGGGCCGCAGTTCCTGCTCCGCCGCCCGCTGCTGCAGGCCATCGAGAATTCGCGCCCCACGCCGCCCGTGCTGCTCGTGGATGAACTGGACCGCAGCGACGAAGAGTTTGAAGCGTTTCTGTTGGAAATACTCTCGGATTTCCAGATCACCATCCCGGAACTGGGCACCATCAAGACCGACCAACCACCCGTTGCCATCATCACTTCCAACCGCACGCGCGAGGTGCACGACGCGCTCAAGCGGCGCTGCCTATACCACTGGATTGACTACCCCACGTTCGAAAAGGAATACGAAATCGTGCAGGCCAAAGTGCCGGAGGCCTCCGCCAACCTGGCCCGGCAGGTGACGGGCTTCATCCAGGAGCTGCGCGCGGCCGACCTGTATAAAGTGCCCGGCGTCGCCGAGACGCTCGACTGGACGACGGCGCTCGTCGCGCTCGATCGGCAAGCGCTGGACGCAGAAATTGTGGAAGATACCCTGGGCGTGATCCTGAAGTATCAGGATGATGTGGAAAATACGCGCGGCGAAAACGCTCGCAGGGTTTTGGAGCGCGTGCAGGCTGCAGGCTAGTCGTGACCGGCCACCTGCTTCATAATCTGCTCCAGTTTGGGCGCCTGCTGCGCGGGCTGGGGATGGACGTGAATCCGGGCCGCATGGTGGACCTGATCCATGCGCTGGAACATATCCAGATCGGGCGCAAGTCCGATTTTTATTTCGCGACCCGGAGTCTGCTTGTAAACCGGCGCGACGACTTGCCGCTCTTCGATCAGGCCTTTGACCTGTTCTGGCGCAAGCCGCGCGGGGATGGGACGTTGCTTGAACTCAGCCATCTGAACCGCGCGCGGCCGCGCGACCAGCCCACGTTTGCGACGCCCGCGCTGGACACCAACAGCGCACAGAGCGACGCCGGCGGGCGCGAGGAGCCGGACCCGGACGAACCGCCCATCGTTGAGGTTACGCTCACATATAGCATCCGCGAGCGGCTCGCCAACAAGGATTTCGCAGAATTATCTGGCGACGAAATTCAATCGATCAAGCGTCTGATGGATGCACTGGTGTGGCGGCTGGGCGAACGACGGACGCGGCGGCGCCGACCGGGGCGCGGCGAATTGCCGGACTTGCGCCGCACTGTGCGTCGCAATCTCCGCTACGGCGGCGAAATCCTCTCGTGGGCGTACCGCGAACCCAAATTCAAACCGCGTCCGTTGGTGGTCGTCGCCGACATTAGCGGATCGATGGAACGCTATACGCGCCTGCTGCTGCGCTTCATCTATAGTTTGGCCGAGGGCCTTACGCAGTCGGTCGAGGCATTTGTCTTCAGCACGCGATTGACGCGCATCACCCGCCAGTTGCATGGCCGCGATGTGGACCGTGTGTTACAGGAGGTCTCGCAGGTTGTCCCCGACTGGTCGGGCGGCACGCGCATTGGGAGCGCGCTGAAGACATTCAACTATGACTGGGGCCGCCGGGTGCTGGGACGCGGAGCGGTGGTGCTGCTCATCAGCGATGGCTGGGACCGGGGCGAGCCGGACACGCTACGGCGGGAAA
>JBHHUI010000750.1:0-2053 GCA_046753805.1 Anaerolineales bacterium | reverse complement strand
ATGATCTGGTCGTTCAACACGCTCAGGCCCCACAGGCGCGGCACGGTTTCATAATACGTGTAAATCGGCGTGGACGAAAAGGTGATCGCGACGCCCGCCAGCATATTGACCGGCACCGTCACGAGAACGAAGGCCAGCCGCGCGCCGCGCGTGAAACGGCCATGAATGCGCGGACCTGCGCCCGTCACGTGCCACCAGTACAACATGCCCGTGCCGAAGAAAGTCAGATGTTCCAGGTTGTGCATCCATTCCGAGCGCAGCGCGCTGTTATACAGCCCGGGATCGTGCCAACCCAGAAAGACCACGACGAACAACATCCACGAGAGGCCGGGGCGCGTTGCTTTCATCAGGGCCAGGCGAACGCGCGCCCGTCGCTGTAATGCACGCGCCGCCACGGCGCGCGCCCAGCGCGGCAGCCCCCACAGCATCACCGGCATTGGATTCGCGATCAGCAACAGCGGGGGCGCGATCATCACCAGCAGCAAGTGCTGCATCATGTGGACAAAAAAGAGCTGCCCCGAAAGCACGTCGAACGGAGAGATGAGCGCCAGCAGCAAGAACGCCATCCCGGAAAGATACGACGCCAAACGGCGGCCGCTTGCAACGCTGTGGCGTCGCGGCCGCCTCGCGCGCGCCCGCAGCCGCCGCCAACCGGCCAGATAAAGCGCCGCAAGCGTCCCAATTACGAGCAGCACATCGACGCGCAAATCCCACGAGAGCAGAACCGCACGCAGGATTGGATCCATTGTTTTCAGCGGTTGTCAGAGAATACGGCAGCGCCCATCCGCAACCAATGACGAAAGAGTGCGGACGGAATACCGCACCTGCTTGTGTTCCGGGGCCGGCGTTCGTTTTGCGTCTTTGGCCGAGAACAAGCGGCTGTTCGCAGGGCAGCTCACCCGCGCACGTCAGGCGCCCGGCGTGACGTGCACGGTCAGCCCGCGTGGACGACTGACCCCATCAGGTACAGCGCCGGATAGAAGAAGACCCACACCAGGTCCACGTAGTGCCAGTAAATGGCGCAGGCCTCGACGCCCCAATGGCGTTCGGCCGAATAGTGACCTTTGCGACCCAGATTCCAGACAATAAGAATAAAGACGACGCCGCTGAGCACGTGCAGCGCGTGCATACCCGTCATACCGTACAGCACAGCGCCATACGCGCCGGCAGCAAGCGTGACGCGCGGCGCGTGATGCCACGGAAACTCCACCGGCACCAGGCCCCATTCAAACAGGATCACGCCGAACAGGAACAGCATGCCGAGGCCGGCCGTAATGAGCAGGCTCGTCAAGAACGTCGAGCGGTCGCCGTGGGCAATCGCGGTCTCGGCGCGATTCATAAAGAAGCTGCTGACCAGGAGAACCACCGTCACCGTCAAGCCGAGTATTTGGTCCAGGTCCGGCCGGGTGTTGCCCCACAGAAAAAACCGCGCTGTCAGCAAGCCGCCGAACAGAAATACTTCGGACGTAAAAAAGAGCCATAGCCCGAGGCGATTGCGCTGCGTGCGCTCGCGGTATTCAGATAGTGAGATCGTCGCCATACTCATCAGTGGCTCCCCTCGCCAATCCATAGACTGGCGACGTGCATGAAGTATTGCAAGATCAGCGCGGCCTTGAGCAGTGCGACGATAAATAGCGTCACCACTGATACCCCGACCTGGGTGAGCAGGAACTCAACGGCTGTGAGCACCGCCAGCCCGAGGAGCACGACCACGCCGCTGTGATAGGCAGCCCGGCGCCGCGCGCGCAGCGCCGGGTCGACGGGTTGCTCGGTTGCGGGCGGCGCTGCAACCCCCTCCCCAGCCCGCAGGCGGTCGAGGGTGTAGAAGAGTGCGGCCAGCGTAACAGCGCCGCCGCCGATCAGCGCTATGGCAGCAACCACGGCGCCTACGAATATCTGCGTGGGTGTGAAATCCATCATTGCCTCTCGTGGTTAGTCCCCGCCGGCTGACGCCGCGCCGAAGCTCACGTAGGTGGAGCCGGGAAGTCCATAATCGTACGGCTCGCCCACGACCTTAAAAGCGCGCTCGTAGTTGTGTTCGGGAATAGGCGAG
>JBHHUI010000749.1:0-2056 GCA_046753805.1 Anaerolineales bacterium | reverse complement strand
CCACAACATACCCCTCGATGCGGGCGAAGCCCGTAACGAGCGTCGTCCCGTACCGTGCTTTGAATTCCTGAAAACGACTGCCGTCAACGAGTCGGGCAATGACCTCGCGCACGTCGTAGGTCTCACGGAATGTGACCGGCAAAATGCCGTACAACTCTTCCGGGTCGTAGAGCGGCTCCTCGGGTTCGGCGAGATCGATCTGGCGCGGCGCCCGCCCCCCGGCCCGCGCGCCGAGTGCGCTCACTATCCCACGACAGATTTCCAGCGCATGGTCGTCGTCGGCGGCGAAATGGTCGGCGACGCCGGACAGACGCGTATGCACATCTGCGCCGCCCAGGTCTTCGGCCGAGACTTCGACGCCGGTCGCGGCCTTTACGAGCGGCGGCCCGCCGATGAAGATCGTCCCGGTACCTTTCACGATGACAGCTTCATCGCTCATGGCCGGGACGTATGCACCCCCGGCCGTGCAACTGCCCATGACGACGGCGATCTGCGCAATGCCCTGTGCGCTCAGGCGCGCCTGGTTGTAAAAAATGCGCCCGAAGTGATCGCGATCTGGAAAAACATCGGCCTGCAGTGGCAGGTAGGCCCCGCCGGAATCGACAAGATACACGCATGGGAGATGGTTCTCGAGTGCAATCTCTTGCGCGCGCAGATGTTTCTTGACCGTCAGTGGATAGTATGAGCCGCCCTTTACCGTCGCGTCGTTGGCGACGATCATCACCTCGCGGCCCGCTACGCGGCCGATGCCCGTGACGATACCGGCGGCGGCGGCCCGACCGTCGTACATGCCATTGGCAGCCAGCGGCGAAAGTTCCAGGAACGGCGCGCCGGGATCAAGCAGCCCGTCGATGCGGTCGCGCACAAACAGCTTGCCGCGCGCTTCGTGCCGCTGCCGGTATTTATCCCCGCCGCCGCGTGACGCCTGCGCGATTTGCTCGCGGAGCTCGGCGGCAAGCTGGCGGTGATGAGCGGCGCGCTCCAGAAACACGGCTTCGGTTGGGTTTATTTGCGATTGAAGAGTCTGCATGGGCGATCCGCACGAGGGTACCGGGATGCAGATCGCAGTATAACATCGGGGATAGTCCGGAGCAATGTCGGGCGCTTGTGTGCGCAGGCGCTGAGGCTATCAGTCGCATGCGTCGGCCCCGTCCACAACGCAGAGCCGGCGACGGCGGAGCGACCGGTGTGTTGCCCATCCTGCGTTATAATCGCGCCCATGGCCCCCCGCCAAGCCACCCGACGTGCCGCAGCACTACGGCATGAGCTTAATTACCACAATCACCGCTACCATGTCCTCCAGTCGCCCGTCATCTCCGACGGCGAATTTGACCGCCGGCTGCGCGAGTTGCGCGAGCTGGAGGAACAGTTTCCGGAACTGGTTACGCCGGATTCGCCTACGCAGCGGGTGGGCAGCGAGCCGTCGGAGAAATTCGAGCGGGTGAAGCATCCCGCGCCCATTCTGAGCCTGGGCAATGCATTTGGCGCGGACGAGACCCGCGCCTGGTACGAGCGGATCGCGCGCCTGGACGAGCGCGTGGCAGCAGCGGCGCTGGTCGTCGAGCCCAAGATCGACGGGCTGACCGTCGTGCTCCACTATCGCGAAGGACTATTTGTGCAGGGCGTCACACGCGGCAACGGCGACATCGGCGAGGATATTACGCCGAATCTCCGCACCCTGCGGGCGTTGCCGCTCCGCATCCCGGTGACAGACGACGGGCCGAAGCCGCCTCCGTACCTCGTCGTGCGCGGCGAAGCGTTCATTCCGAAGCGAGATTTCGCCGCCATGAATCGCAAACTGGCAGCCGCCGGGGAGCGTACCTATGTTAACGCCCGCAATACCGTGTCCGGCTCGCTGCGCCAACTCGATTCCCGGCTGACGGCTGCGCGCCCGATTGCGCTGCTATGCTACGAACTCGTGGTTGCCGAGGGTGCGACGTTCGACTCTCAATGGGCCGTACTCGGCTACTTGCGGGCGCTTGGCTTTCCAGTGGCGGAGGTCTCGAAATGGTTCGACGACATTGAAAGCGCTGTCGGCTACTGTGAACAGTGGGCT
>JBHHUI010000748.1:0-2058 GCA_046753805.1 Anaerolineales bacterium | reverse complement strand
GCCCTGAAGCCGGGCGCGAATTTCCAATTTACGCCGGGAGCACAACTATCGGCCGCGATCCATCCAACACCATCGTGTCCACCGGCAGTGGTGTGTCCCGTAAGCACGCGCAATTTAATATCGACAACAACGTGGCAACGGTGCAGGACCTCGGCAGTGCCAACGGCACTTTCGTGAACGACATCCGTATCTCCAGCCCGCATGTGCTCGCGCCAGGCGATTCTATCAGGCTTGGACAATCTGTAGAGATGCAGTATGCGGCGCCGGTTGTGACTGGCCCGGCGGCCACGATCGTCGAATCGGGCGCGAGTCCTGCGCCGCCAGCAAGATCGGGCGGCGCTACCGTCGTCCGGCAGGCGCCGCGCGATGCCGCCGCGACGATGCTGGGTGACATTGGCGACGT
This sequence comes from Anaerolineales bacterium, assembly GCA_046753805.1. Classification (GTDB taxonomy): domain Bacteria; phylum Chloroflexota; class Anaerolineae; order Anaerolineales; family JBHHUI01; genus JBHHUI01. The sequence continues at coordinate 1,655 of JBHHUI010000748.1, read as the reverse complement.
TAGTGCTGCAGCGGGACCTCCCACACTCGTCGTCGAGACCGCCGGCGGAAAGTCGCAGACGTACACACTCACGGCTGAGCATTACACCATCGGTCGCGCCGATGATAATGATATCGTCGTCGATTCCAAGATCGTGTCCCGCCATCATGCCCGCTTGCATCGCAGTGCGTCGGGATACCAACTGGAACAGCTGCCGGATGTTGGCAACCAGATTTACGTTCAGGGCCGTTCGATTCCGGGATTGCACAATCTCGAGCATGGCGAGGTGTTTCGCATTGGCGGCGTCGATCCCGGCACGATGGTGACATTTCGCTACGCCTCGCCGGCGACTGCAGCGCAGAGCGTCGCTGCGGTGGACATCCAGTTTGGCGAGCGCATGCTGCTGCAGATCGGGCGCGATGCCAGCAATGACATTCGGCTCGATGTGCCGCACGTGTCCCGCTATCATGCTCAAATCGAACGTGTTGGTCAGCGGTACCGCGTGCGTGATCTGCGCAGCAGCAACGGCACCTTTGTCAATGGCAACCGTATTACGGCCGAAACGTGGTTGAAGCCGAACGACGAGATTCGGGTCGGGCCGTATCGATTCGTGCTCGGAGACGAGCGGCTGGCTCAGTACGACGAATCGTCCGGTTTGCGCGTTGACGCCGTGGGCCTCAACAAGTGGGTGCGAAAAGACCTGAATATCCTCCAGGATATCTCGCTCGTGTTCAAGCCGCGCGAGTTTATCGTCGTGGTCGGTCAAAGCGGCGGCGGCAAATCGACGCTGGTGGACGCGATTGCCGGCTACCGCCCGGCGACGCATGGCCGCGTGCTCGTGAACGGCATCAATGTCTACGAGAACTTCGACGCCATCCGCAATGAGATTGGGTTCGTGCCGCAGAAGGACATCATCCATATGGAGTTGACGGTCTTTCAGGCGCTGGACTATGCCGCGCAGCTGCGCATGCCGTCCGACACCGGCAAGAAAGAGCGCCACGCGCGCGTCCTGGAAGTGCTGCGCGACCTGGACCTGGAGCACCGGAAGGACGTGCAAATCAGCGGGTTGAGCGGCGGTCAGCAAAAGCGTGTTTCTATCGGTGTGGAATTGCTCACCAAGCCCGGGCTATTCTTCTTGGACGAACCGACCTCGGGCCTGGACCCCGGCACCGAGACCGCGCTCATGCAGCTCATGCGCCATCTGGCCGACCAGGGTCGCACCATTGTCCTCATCACCCACGCCACCAAGAACGTCATGCTGGCGGACAAAGTTGTGTTTCTGGCGCGCGGCGGGTATCTCACATGGTTTGGGCCGCCGGACGAAGCACTGCAATATTTCAACCAGTATCGCTCGGAGCGTGACCAGCGCGCGGGCGAGATGGAGTTCGACGGCATTTATGCCATTCTCGATGATCCGAGCAAAGGCTCGCCGAAAGAATGGGCCCAGCGCTATAAAGAATATACGGCTTACCAGAACTACGTGGTGCAGCCGCTGCAGCAGGGCGGGCAGTCTTTAGGCGCTTCGGCGGCCGTTGGCGCGCCACGCGCGAAGCGGGCGCGCAGGGTTTCGTCGCTGCGCCAGTTGGCGATCCTTTCGGCCCGCAATATTAAGATTCTGACACGCGACCGGTTCAGTCTCACGCTGATGCTCGCCGCGGCCCCATTGGTGGGACTGC
>JBHHUI010000747.1:0-2065 GCA_046753805.1 Anaerolineales bacterium | reverse complement strand
AAAGACGTACATACCCGCCGGAAACTGCCCTGCTTTCTCTTTCGCCTGGCATGGCGCAGGAGACATGGCTTGTGGTGGAACGAATCCGACGAGGCGATCATCGGCGGTCGCGCAGTGGGACCGGCTGCAACAAGCGTGGCGGTCACAGCGGCCCTGATCGCGGCGCATGGGATCATCACATTAACCTGCCGGAATATCGTGACTCTCGCGCGTGACTGGAAAATGCCGATGCCATCAATATACTTGATTTTGCCGGCAATCCAACTGTACACTGATGTACGTAGACGTCGATGCAGGTCTTTCTTGCGTCGCGAAAGGACGCCACGAACGGACCGACCGGGGTCCTCTTGGGGGGAGTGTCAGGAACGCCAACTTAGAGTGCAATCCGATCGGAGGGAACCGGTTTTCTGTACGAATTGTGCGTCAAAACAACCAGATAGAGATGTACAACCGACAGAAATAAGGAGGAGACCGCTCTTGCCAAAACAGTTTGGCTTACGGCGCCAAAGTCACCCCGGTACATCAGTCATGTAACACCAATCATCAGGGAGATCGATAGATGACAAAATCCAATCAACACAAACCAACGGTACACAATGCCGCGAGGATGTACGCGCGCGAGCACAAGGCGGGGAAAATGGACCGCCGCGAATTTCTGGCGCGCGCGACCTCGATGGGGGTAACGGCCGCTGTTGCTTATGGCCTGATCGGGGCAAAAACCCCGGCAATGGCCGCCACACCCAAGCAAGGCGGCACTTTGCGCGTGCAAACCGAAGTTCGGCCGCTGAAGGACACCCGCACGTATGACTGGTCGCAGATGGCCAACCAGACCCGTGGTTTTCTTGAATACCTCGTCGAGTACAACTCGGACGGTTCGTTCCGCGGGATGCTGCTGGAAAGCTGGGAGGCCAATGAGGATGCAACCGGCTACACCTTGCACGTGCGCAAGGGCGTGAAATGGAATAATGGCGACGACTTCACCGCCGAGGACGTGGCCCGCAACATCACCCGCTGGTGCGAAAAGGACGTCGAGGGCAACTCGATGGCCGGTCGCATGGCCACGTTGATCGACCCGAAAACGAACAAGGCAATAGAAGGTTCAATTGTCGTGTCGGATTCCCATACTGTTCAGCTGACGCTGCCATCACCTGACATTTCGATCATCGCAGGCATGGCCGATTATCCCGCCGCGGTCGTTCACTCCAGCTACAATCCCGAGGACACCCAGCACGCCGTCGGCACCGGCCCTTACCTGCTGACCGAGCTCGAGGTCGGAGTAAGCGCGGTGATAGAACGCAACACCGATCACACATGGTGGGGCACGGATGTCTACGGTGGCCCGTATCTCGACCGGCTCGAATACACCGATTACGGCACCGATCCTGCCGCCTGGGTGGCCGCCATCGAGGGCGAAGAAGTCGACATGCTGCACGAAAGCGTGGGCGAGTTCATCGACGTCATGGATGGACTGGGACTTGAGCGTTCGGACGTTGTCACCATGGCGACAATCGTCGTGCGCCCGAACCAGCTTGCCGAGGTGGATGGCAAGAAGCCTTACGCTGACAAACGTGTGCGCCGGGCCATTCAGATGGCCGTCGACAATTCGGTTCTTCTGGAGCTGGGAATCGGTGGCCGCGGGACGGATGCCGAAAACCACCATGTTGGCAAGAAGCACCCTGAATACGCTGAACTTCCACCGCAAAAGGTCGATCCGGCGGCAGCAATGGCGCTGATGACCGAAGCCGGCATGCAGGACTATGAGCACGAGATCCACTCGATCGACGACGACTGGCGCAAGAACACGACCGATGCGGTAGCCGCTCAGTTGCGCGCCGCGGGCTTCAAGGTCAAGCGCACGGTTCTGCCGGGCTCGACCTTCTGGAACGACTGGACCAAATATCCGTTCAGCTCGACCAACTGGAACCACCGCCCGCTCGGCGTTCAGGTTCACGCGCTGGCCTATCGCAGCGGCCAGGCCTGGAACGAATTTGGCTGGTCCAATGCCGAGTTCGACGCGCTTCTGACAACGGCTCTTTCCATTGCTGACGCAGATGAACGGCGAAAG
>JBHHUI010000746.1:0-2066 GCA_046753805.1 Anaerolineales bacterium | reverse complement strand
GGCGCATACCTGTACGTGACCTACGACAACGCCTACGTGGAGGAAAGCGACCCCGCCATGCTGGTCTACGACCTGGCGGACCCCGCCGCTCCCCAGCAAACCGCCTCCCTGAACGAACCCCACATGCGGTCAACCGATATGGACATCGCAGGAGACCGTCTTTACATTGGCGACGAGCGCGGATTCCTGTGGGTTTTCGATGTCAGCGATCCGGCCCGGCCAGCGCTGCGTTCTGAAGCGCTGCTGGATGGCACAGTGCGAGGGGTGGCTGCGCAGGGCAGCCGCGCCGTGGTCGCGGCCGGAGACCGGGGTCTGTACCTGTTCGAGATGCCTTGAAACAGGTGGGCCGGATCGCCCGGCGTGGACGCGGGCGCTGCCTTCGCGTGCTGCCTGTTCAAGCGGAAGACGTAATGCGTGCTCGTGGCGGAGGAGTGCGCAGCCTGCCCGCAGCGGTGCACTCCGCTTCCTGACGGGGACTGGCGTCCCCTTCGAGCAAACATCACATATGAGGAGGATGGAATATGGTGACAAAACTCAAACCGGGTCTCATTGCTGGGGGCGCGTTGGCGGCGCTGAATTTATGTGGCACAGGGTTTCTGGGCCTTTGGGGCGTAGTGTGTGCCGGAGTGTTTGGATTGGCGGCTGCGGCGGCGGGCGGCTACCTGTCTGCGCAGCGAGAAACGCCGGAGAAGCGCTTGCAGACGGGCGCCAGCGCCGGGGCGCTGACGGCGCTGCTGGGGTTGGCTGGCCTGCTGATCGGGCCGCTGCTTGGCGCTGCCCTGGGCGCCGCCTTTACCACAGGAGCCTCCCTCATCGGCGGCGAAGGCGATGTGTCTACGTCGTTGTTCGGCGGCGCGCTGTCGGGGATATTGGGCATCCCGATTACCGCGGTCATCCTGGGCCTTAACCTGTGCGTTGGCATGGGCTTGGTGGCCGTCTCGGCCGGAGTGGGCGCGCTGGCGGGCGCTGTTTCCCGCTCACAGGTTTAGTCGGACCACCTGGCCGTGATGTGACTCACGGATACGCATCCGTGAAACGGCGTTTACTCATCAGATGGGGTCTTCGGGCGTTGGCGCTGCTGCATCTGCTGCTCGGCTGGGGCTGGAAGCGCGCCTTCGTCTTCGGCGAAGTTGGCGGGGTGTATTGGCGCGGTTCTGGTCATGGAGCGCCAGCGTTGCTTCGTCCGGCTCGACGCCCAGCTCGGCTTGCAGGACGTTCCGGCACTGTTCAAACTGCGCGAGGGCGGCGCTGCGCTGGCCGGTGGCCGCCAATGCGATCATCACCTGACGGTGGGCTTCTTCGCGCCAGGCGTCCAGTTCCAGTTGCCGGTGAGCGTACTGCCGGGCGGCGTCAAATTCACCGCGTTGCAGATGGGCGGCCGTCAGGTCGTAGAGTGCGTCCAGCGCGCGCCGTCGCAGCGCCTCGCGGCGCAGCAGCGCCCACTCCTCGAACGCCGGGCAGTCGCCCGGATGAAAAGCGACTAGAAAGTCCCCGCGATAGAGCGCTACGGCCTGCCGTAAGCTTTCGAGGCAGGGCGTGCAGCCCGCCAGCCGGCGGTGGCGATGGGCTTTGGCCGAGGTCAGCAGCCGGTCGAACTCGGCTACATCCAGGCGGTGGTCACTCGCCGCGTTGAACTGAAGTGAATCGCGCGTGATGCTCAGGAAAGGGGGGTCGGCGCGCTCGTCCGCGATTGCGTGGCGCAGATTGGTGAGCGCCTGGCGCAGGTTCTTGCGGGCGGAGGCGTCCGGGCGGTCGGGCCAGAGCAGGGCGGCCAGGGCGTCGCGTGGGTGCGCCCGGTCGGCGTCGACGACCAGAGTTGCCAGCAGCGCACGGACTTTGTCGGACTCGAACGCCGTGATGGGCGCGCCGTCGCACGCGGCCTGAAAGGGGCCGAGAAAGCGTAGCTCCAGGTGGGGCATGGTCAGCTTTCAGCGGTCAACGGCCGGCTCTCAGTTTCTGGATGAAGGAGGCCATGGTTCTTCTCCCACACTTTCAGCTTTCTGAAATCTCTCATAGCTGATGGCTGATAGCTGATAGCTGACAGCTCGCGGAGTCGTCCCATGAAC
>JBHHUI010000745.1:0-2068 GCA_046753805.1 Anaerolineales bacterium | reverse complement strand
AAAACATGTGCCTAAACAGTCAGTTACTTACTGTACCTGAATCGAGGTCCGTTTCCGGCGTCCAAAAGTGTAAAAAAACCTGACAAATATTTTCGTAATATTTCCACCATTTGCCTGTAGTGAGGCATTTTATGGGGGCTGGTCATTCTGCTTTACATATCGGTTGTTGGGTTGGTGGGTTGCGAGATGTTTCCGCGGAAACGTTTTGCGCAGCGGACGGCGGTGTTCTGGCTATGGATGGCGTGGGTGTCGGGGTGAGGTGGGAAGCCGCCAGGGTAGCGACTGTGAGAGGATATGGGCGCCAATACTCATTTCCTGACAGGAGCATCCGATGACCGGACTACATCGCACGCCGCTGACGACTTCCCGCAAGATTGAGTGTGCCGCAAGAGCGCTGGCGGGACAAGACGAGCACGGGGCGAAGACGGCGCTGAGCGAAGCGTACGGGATATCCCGGCCGACGGTGTACGCGGCGGGAGCGACGGCGGCGGAGGTGTTGAAGGAGCATTTTGAGACCTCAGCGGCGTGCGGCGCGACGGTCAAGGTGGGGGTGGACGAGGCGCAATTGCGCCGGGCGGTGGTGGCGCTGCGGGTGGTCTCGCCGAATGCGATCCGGTCGATTGAGGATTTGCTACCGATACTCTATCCCGGGGTTCGGGTCTCGTACGGGAAGATCCAGCAGTGGTTGGTGGAGGCGCAAGGAAGGGCGGCGGCATTCAATCAGCGAGCGGCGTTATCCGGGATCGAGGCGGGAGCGCTCGATGAGATGTTCAGCCAGGGCGAGCCGGTACTGGCGGGGGTCGACCTGGACAGCGGCTATCTGTTCGGTCTGAGGCTGAGCGAGACGCGGGATGCGAAAGCCTGGGCAGAGATGTTGCGCGAGGGCCAGTCACAGGGTTTGGGGTTGTCAGTGGTGGTCAAGGATGCGGCGCGTGGGATCGAGGCGGGGGTGCGGGCGGTCTATCCGGAGGCGGAGCAACGGGATGATTGTTTTCATGCGCTCTACGAGATGAACAAGGTGCGCCGACGCTTGGAGCAACGGGCCTACGGTGCGATTACCGAGGAGCTCGAGGCCGAGGCCAAGCTGCGGCGGGTGCGGGCAAAGGAGCGCGAGCAGCGTGTCCATCTGCAGCGCAAGCTGGTGTGGGCACGCCAGCGCTGCCGAGCGGCGATCGCCCGATTCGATACGGTCGAGGCGGCGAAGTGTCAAGCGCAAGAGGCGATGGAATACATCGATCTGGACAGTGGTCGGCTGCGTCGGGCGCAGGCCGTGCAAACGCTGATTGAGCAAGCCGCACGGACCCTGGCGGATATCGACGAGCCACACTGCCGCAAGGTCGCCAAGTACCTCACCAATCGGGCCCCCGGTCTTGCCCTGGCCATCGCGGCGTTGCGCCCGCGGCTCGAACAGGCCGGTGCGGGTTATCCTGACGAAGCGCTGCCCTTGGCTTGTCTCATCTGGCGCCTGGTCGGCGACCTCAAGCAGGGCCGGCGTCGCGGAGCGCGTCGCGAGTCTCGACGCCATCTCCTCGGCGCCTACGCCCGACTCACCGCACTCCTGGGAGCCGATCGCGCCGGGGTGCTGCTCGACACCGTCCAGGCAGTTCTCGAACACCACCACCGCGCCTCCAGCGCCATCGAAGGCTTCAACGCCGCGCTACGTCCCTACCTCTATGTCCACAAAGGGGTCACCCAAGGATTTCTCAATCTCTTCCGTGCGCACTACAATTTGCGCACCCGGCGCTGGGGTCGTCACAAGGGCACCACCGCTCACCAGTGCCTGACGGGCGAGCACGTCCCGGACTGGCTTGCCGTCCTTGGCTATCCGCCCTCGCACACCGTGCACTGACCCCGGCGCTAAGCGCCGGACTCCACACGTCTGCGATAAACCCTGATCCCCCCGGTTCAGGGTGCTCCACCCGTGCTTGTGTAAAGCAAAACCCCCGGAATTTGATCGGTCCCCTGATAGTAACCGGTTGATATGAAAGCGATCAGGAGCGAGCTATCCATAGGCAAGTATTTTCCCACCACGCACGGCGCCGAGCGATTGGCGATACCCTTCAGGCGC
>JBHHUI010000744.1:0-2069 GCA_046753805.1 Anaerolineales bacterium | reverse complement strand
CTCGAGGGCGCCGGCGTCCCCTGCGCGCCAGTGAACGACATCCTTGCGGCGCTGACAGACCCCCAGATCGTCGCCCGTAACATGGTTGCAAACATCCAGTTGGAGACCGGAGAGTCGGCGGCGGTTGCAGGCAACGCCATGAAGCTTTCTCGCACGCCGGGAGAATCGTTCGCGCCCCCGCCGCGGCTGGGCGGGGATAGTGATGAACTTCTGCGTGATCTACTGGGGAAAACGGAGGCGGAAATCGAGGCGCTCAGAGCACAGGGCGCCATATAGAAGTCCGTCTGGCGCCGCGACGGCTATCCGTCAATCGCCAGCGGATCGGCGCCGTCTGGATTGATCTCGGCGAGAAAATCCGGATCAAAATCCATTTCGGACGCCCGGTATTGCTCGGCCATCCATTGTTCTAGGGTTCGTTGCCTGTCGATGGCAGCCACCTCGTTAAGCAGGGTCTTGTCCGTGAAATTGCGGATCGTGAGATAGTCGCGCAGCGACTGTTTGAAGTCGCTCCAGGTCAGCCTGTGCTCCTCAAGCAGGCGAGCCATTTCCTCCTTCGACATCCCCAGTCGGCTGAGGACGCGTTCGAGTTCCGCCTGCACTGCGTCTGGGTCCGCCACGATGTCCGCATCGCGCGCCGCCTGCAACGTCAACGTATCGCCGATCAGGCGATTGAGGACAGCCGCCCGGTTGGTCGTCTGGTCCCGGTGGGACACAGCGTAGCGCACGTCCTGCATGCGAACCTCAGCCTCAAATTGGGCCCGGGAGATGTGCTCACCATTGATAGTCGCAACTACGTCCGGCGGCCGCTGTCGCGTTGTGGCGACAGCGACGACGACCCGCGCCAGCACCAGCGGCGCTGCCAGCAGCCATGACCCCCGCGGCGGCTCACCCGGACTCCATTGCGTCTCGTATGATTCCATGGTCTTAGAATGATAGGCGCGATTTGCGGGGAAAACAGTATCGTTAATCACGCTGGCTGTTAAATAAACCGGGGTCTGCCGACATGTGCAGACCCCGATCATCGTGCCGCCGGGCGGCGTCCTAGAACAATCCGACGACCTTGCCGGTCTCCAGGTCCAGATCGACGTCGTAATATACGGGTCGCGTCGGCAGTCCGGGCATTGTGCTCATCGTTCCCAGCAGTGGGTACAGGAAGCCCGCGCCCACGCTGGCGCGTATTTCGCGCACTGGCACGGTGAAACCGGTGGGGCGGCCCTTGAGCGCCGGGTCGTGGCTCAGGCTCAGATGCGTCTTTGCCATGCAGATCGGGAGCTTGTCGAATCCCGCCCGCGTGTACAGCGCTATCTGTTCTTCGGCCTTCTCTGAATACTCGACGCCGTCCGCACCGTACACCTTCTTGGCGATGGTCTCGATCTTCTCTTTGATGCTGAGATCGAGCGGGTATAGAAACTTGAAGTTCGACGGTTTTTCGCAGGCCGCCGCAACCGCTTCCGCCAGCCGGACCGCGCCCGCGCCGCCCTCGGCCCAGTGGTTGGACATGACGGCGTCTTCCGCGCCCGCCTCGATGGCCTTGCGCCGGACCAGCTCTATTTCTGAGTCCGTATCGTTTGTAAAGCGGTTCACCGCGACGACCACCGGGATGCCGAAGCGGATGATGTTCTCGATGTGCGCCTGCAAGTTGGTGCAGCCCGCCTCGAGCAGTTCCAGATTCTCCTCCGTGTAGGCCGCGTCCAGCGGCTTGCCGGCGGTGACCTTCGGGCCGCCGCCGTGCATCTTCAATGCGCGGATCGTAGCCACGAGGACGACGCAATTCGGAATCAGATTGCTGTAGCGGCATTTGATGTCGAAGAATTTCTCCATGCCGATATCCGCGCCAAAACCGGATTCCGTCACTACGTATCCGTTCGGCCCGGCGAGCTTTAACGCGATCTGGTCGGCGACGATCGAGCTGTTTCCGTGTGCAATGTTGGCAAATGGGCCTGCATGTACAAATGCCGGCGTCCCTTCCAATGTCTGCATCAGCGTGGGCATGATGGCGTCTTTCATCAACACGGTTAACGCGCCGCTTACGCCGATGTCGTCGGCCGTCACGGGATCGCCGGCGCGGT
>JBHHUI010000743.1:0-2073 GCA_046753805.1 Anaerolineales bacterium | reverse complement strand
GATAAACCGCTCTGGCAAATCTTTGATGGATGGAACGTGATAATCGAGGAGCGTACTATTGAGCAACTGGCCATCCTCGTACAACATCTCTTCGAACAATGCGTTGCCCAACCCCTGCATCGCGCCGCCCATCTCCTGCGCTTCGACCAATTGCGGGTTGAGGGCTTGACCAACGTCGGCGACGCTGACCAGCTTGTTTACGTAGATGCGCCCCGTGTCGCGGTCCACGCGCACCTCCGCCCCGCCAATACACACCTCCCAGAACACCGGCCCGGCGGCATACGACCCCTGGCCCTCACCGGTAGGTTGCACCCGGCCCTGGCCAATGATTTCACCTCCGGCCAGGCCGAAGTAGCGCAGGAATAATTCAGGATAGGTCAGCGACTGGTCGTCATACCAGAGCGCGCCCTCGCGCAGCTCGATGGCTTCTGGCGCAACGCCCCAGATTTCGGCGGCAGCTGCGAGCAATTGGCGGCGCACATCCAGCGCTGCGCGCTGCACAGCAGTTCCGGCCAACGTCGTCGAACGACTGGCGCCGGTCGAGCGATCGTAGGGCGTCTTTTGCGTATCGCCCCCCGGCACCCTGATGCGCTCAACCGGCAGCGCCAACTCCTGGGCAACTAATTGGCTGAAGACAGTGCGTACACCCTGACCCATCTCGGTGCTGCTCATCAACAGCGTCGCCGTGCCGTCGGCCTCCAGCCGCACGATAGCCGAGGAGACTGGATGCGCGCCCGCGGCCAGCAGGCTGACGCCCAGCCCTCGCCCGGTGTCTGGCGCTTTGGGTGAATCCCAATCCAGATGTTTGGCAATGGTGCGGATATCGTTGACCAAATCGGCGTCCAGCGGCTTGCCGCCCGGCCGCACCTGCTCGCCCGGCCGCAACAGATTGTCCACCCGGATTTGCACCCGATCGATGCCGGCCCGGCGCGCGATCTCATCCACCTGACTCTCGCCGATCCACGCCAAATGCGTCGCGCCGAACGCCCGGTAGGAGCCGGCGGGCGCCGTGTTGGTATAGAGACCCCAGGCGTCCACCTTAACCGCCTGCCAGCGGTACGGCCCAGGCGCTGCATCGGCGGCAGTCGCTGCCACGCGCGGGCCGTTGTCTGCGTAGGCGCCGGTATCCAGCCAGATGCGCACCTCGCGCGCCAGCAATACGCCATCTTTTCTCGCAGCCGTCCGCAGCCAGCATTTCATGTTGTGCCGCCGGGTAGTCACCATAGCCTCGTCCACGCGGTTAGCGATGCGCACTGGACGGCCGGCCTTGCGGGCCAGCGCCACGGCCAACGGCTCCATCTTGGTGTACGACTTACTCCCAAAGCCGCCCCCCAGGTAAGGTACAACCACGCGCACGTTCGATACCGGCAGCTCAAAGAGATCCGCCAGTTCGGCGCGTACCAGAAAGGGATGCTGGCACGAAGCCCGCACCGTGATCTGATCTGAGTCGTATTCGGCGATGACGGTATGCGGCTCCATGGCGTACTGATATACTGCTGGGAAGGTGTACTCCCCTTCCACGACGATGTCGGCATCTGAAAATATCGCCGCTATATCGCCGCGGACGAAGGCGTGGTGGTAACAGACATTGCCGGGCCCCACCTTGAACTCACCCAGGCCGTGAAACAAACCGGCGCGCAAAGCAGACATGTCGTGCAGTTGCAACGCGTCGTCGGCCAGCGCGGCCTCCAAGGTGCCGACCACGGGTAAATCTTCGTACTCAACTTCAATCAGGCCCAACGCCTCGTGCGCTATGTGAGGGTCTTCGGCAGCCACGGCCGCCACCGGTTCGCCGACAAAGCGAACGCAATCAACGGCAACGATCGGGCGATCCTTTATCGCATGGCCGTACATGTAGTTCTTCAAGTCGAGAATGTCCTGGCCGGTCAGGACAGCTACGACGCCCGGTAGTTGCTCGGCGGCGCTGGCGTCGAGGCGCACGATCCGCGCGTGAGGCAAATAGCTGCGCAGCACTTTACCGTGCAGCATGCCAGGCACAACCAGGTCTCCGGCAAATTTCGCCTGGCCGGTGACTTTGACGCGACCATCAATGCGCGGGACATTGCTTCCCAG
>JBHHUI010000742.1:0-2077 GCA_046753805.1 Anaerolineales bacterium | reverse complement strand
TTGCCGTGTAAAGGTCAGCTTGGGGTCCTGGTACACGTCGTAGTTGGCGGGCGATTGGGGCAGCCCGGCGAGGAAGGCCGCCTCTGCGAAGTTCAACTCAGAAGCGCGTTTTTCGAAGTAAGTCTGCGCGGCGGCCTCGATGCCGTAGGCCAGATTGCCGTAGTAAATCTCGTTGAGATACAGTTCGAGGATTTCGTCGGGTTCGTACTCGGCGCGCATCTGCGCCGCCAGGATGATCTCGCGCAGCTTGCGTTCGTTTGTCTGCTGGGCGCGCTCTTCGGGCTCTAGCAGCAGCGCGCGCGCGAGCTGCTGTGTGATCGTGCTCGCGCCGCTGACGATCTCCCCCTCGCGGTAGTTCTGCCAGAGGGCGCGCCCGATGGCAACCGGGTCGAATCCGAGGTTGTTCCAGTAGTCGTGGTCTTCGGTGGCGAGGGTGGCGGCGATCACGTAAGGCGAAATCTGGTCGAGCGGCACGTACGTGCGGCGTCCGGCCTGCGGGTCGTTGACCTCGTACAGCAAGTTCCCGTCGCGGTCGTAGATAAAGGTCGACTCAAAATCGGCTGCGCGGTCGCGCAGTTCGGCCACGTCGGGTAGCGTGGCGGCAATGCGGAAATATTCGTAAATGCCCAAGGTCAGCGCAAACACGCCGACGACAATCCCGAGAAAGGTCAACACGGCGGCGGTCGTTGCCGCGAAGCGATAGATGCGTCGCAGCGTGTAGCGCCAGCCGCGCTTGCGCTTTCCGGCGCGGCCACGGCGCGGGGCAGCCGCGCGTGTTGCTTCCGGGTAGGCCACGCGCGGCTGCACCTGTGTGCGGGCGGGGTCGCGCTGCGGGACCGGGCGCGGCAGCGGGGCGTCGCCTGATCCAATGGAAGTTGTCGCTGGCTCGGGGTCAGTCGCCTCAGACCGTGGTCGCCACGTCTGGGTGGCATATGGATCGTCATCCGGCGGGTCCGGGCCGCTATCGGGTTCGGGAGACCACGGGACAGTCCGATGCGGATCGTCGGCGGGCGGCGGGGCAGGCTCCTGGGGATCGGTCAACCGCCGGAGACGTTCGGCGTCATCCGGGCGCGGCTCGTCATCGGAGTCATCGCTGTGCGGCTTCGCGGCCATTTCGTCTGGCTTGCTTCAGCTCGACGAGGCTTCCGGCGCGCTCTGCACCAGCATCACCCAACGTCCCTGCTGCACCGTTTCGCCGCGCTGGTTTTTCACGTACAGATCGAGGTTTACCGATCCGCCACCCAGACGCGGGAGGGCTTTCTTTTCAGCCACGCGCAGCGCGACATGCACTGTGTCGCCGATGTAAACCGGACGGCTGAACTTCCACTTCGCGATCTCGCGGAATGCCAGAATAGTGTCTTCCAGAAAGCGCGTCTGGACGGCCAACCCCGAGGCAATTGCCGCCACCAGCAACCCATGCGCCACACGCTGTCCAAACGGCGTCCCGGCCGCGTATTCCGCATCCGTGTGGATGCGATTGAAGTCGCCCGACAGCCCTGCGAAGCGGACTATGTCGGCCTCTGTGACGGTGCGCGCGAGCGTCTTGATTTCCATGCCGGTTTCGAACTGTTCAAAGAAAAGCCCATGCGACTGCGGTGTATCCATGTTGTCCTTTCAGCGTTGGGTCACGGCCCGACCGTGACCAGGTCTCGAATACTCTCCAGCGTAGCGGCGCCAATGCCGCGCACGTTGGTCAGGTCGTCCACAGTATCAAACAGCCCGTATTCGTCACGGTAATCTACGATGCGCCCGGCGAGGGACGGCCCGATGCCCGGCAACGATTCCAGCTCGACGGCGCTCGCCGTGTTAATGTTGATCCGACCGCCCGCGCCGCTGCCGGAAACCGAACTTGCGCGCGCCGTCGCCGGGTCTGCCCCGCCGGCGTCTCCCCCATCCGACGCGATGAAGATCTGCGTTCCATCGGTGAGCAACTGCGCCAGGTTCAGGCGCGCGGTGTTGCCTTCCGGCGCGACGCCTCCCGCCGCCGAAAGTGCATCCGCCAGGATCGAACCGGCGGGAAGTTCATACACCCCGGGCGCGTTGACGGCGCCCGCCACATGAACGCGCAGCGGCAGCG
>JBHHUI010000741.1:0-2077 GCA_046753805.1 Anaerolineales bacterium | reverse complement strand
CCCCCGGCGTCTTCGACGGCGCTGCGCCGCCAGACGCCGCCAGAGCCGTTGAACGTGAAAAACAGCCCTGCGCGGCTGCGGGCGGTCTGTTCCACAACAAAGTGACCGTCCAGCGCCATAGCCTGCGCGCGCGTGAGCGCGCTCGCACGCGCGTTCAAATGTCCCCAGCGCGCCTGCGCCATTCCAATTTGGGGGTCCGAAAATACCGGCATCACCCGCCGGAGCATGTCAGGCGGCGGCACGAAGTCGGCATCAAATACAGCAATGAACTCGCCCGGGGCGCTGGCCAATGCCGCAGCCAGCGCGCCGGCTTTTGCCCCACTGCGGTCCGCGCGGCGCACATGCGTAATGTTTACGCCGTGCTGCCGGTGGTATGCGATGCGGTCGGCGGCCAGGCGAGCTGTGACGTCAGTGGAATCGTCCAACACTTGAATGGAGAGCCGCTCAGCCGGATAATCGAGCGCGGCGGCCGCATCGATGAGCCGCTGGATTACAAAGCGTTCGTTATATACCGGCAGTTGCACGGTGACCGACGGCAATGCGGAAGCGTCCCCGGGAGTGATGTCCACGCTACGCCTGCGCAGCAAATACAGCACTGTAAGCAGCAGCGCGTTAAACCCATACAGGGAAAGCCCGACGACGGCGAACAGGTAGATGGTTACAGCAAGCGGTTGAAGATTCATCGTAATAAAAACAAGAACCCGCGATTATACAGATTCGCGGGTCAGGCAAACCGGCGCCCTCCGACGGAGGGTGAGTCAGGCGATGTCGATCAGGTCGAAAACCTGCACAGGCTGCTCGCGCCCTTTTACGTACATGGGTTCGAGCGCCTTTACTTTCACGCGGTCCTCGACGGCCTCGTAAGCCGTTGTGCTGAGCAATATCTGGCCCGCGCTGGAGTTCTCTTGCAGGCGCTTGGCGATGTTCACCGAATCGCCGATCGCCGTGTAATCAAACTTAGTGTCGGTGCCGACAAGCCCGACAACAGCCTCACCCACATGGATTCCCACACCGAAGTCAAGTTGAAATTCGGGCTCCAACTGCTCGTGCAATGCATGGATGTCGGCGCGCATGGTCAGCGCAGCGCGAACGGCGTGCATGGTGTGATCCGCCATAGGCTCCGGCGCATTGAATACCGCCATCACCGCGTCGCCCAGGAATTTATCCAATGTGCCTTCGTGCATGAGCACAGCATCGGCCGCGGCGCCGAGGTAGCGATTGAGGACATTCAGCAGTTTGACCGGATCGAGATATTCGCTGAACGTGCTGAAACCACGGATGTCGGCAAACAGACAGGTGATTACCTGGCGCTCGCCGCCGAGGGCAATCTCCTCGATGTTAAGGCGTTCCACTACCGAGGGCGGCACCATGCGCTGGAACAATTCGTATTTGTTGCGGAGTTTCTTTCGCTCGGTAATGTCGTCGACCACAATGGCAACGCCGCGCGTGATCTGGTCGGCATCCTTCAACGGAGACATGTTGAGCGTGAGGTCCACTGCGCCGCGTGTCGGCAGCATGGATTTGACCTCGAACCCCACGATGTGCTCATCTTGCGTTTTGGCGCGCGTGATTGACCGACGCACCGATCCATCGAGCGGCGGCAGCACGGAATCATAGCGGCCGCCGAGTATGCCTTCCGGCTCAAGGCCGAGGATATCGCCGGCGGCGCGGTTGCAGAGCGTGATCTTGTCTTGCACGTCAGTCGTAATCACGCCACTGGCGATGGACGCAAAGACATTGTCCATCAGGCCCTTAAGCTCGGTAACTTCGTCGAGAGTCTGCTTTACACTCTCAAACAGGCGCGCGTTTTCGATCGCCACCGCAGCCTGATTGGCGAAAGCGTTCATCACATCGCGGTCGCGTTCGTTGAACAGGCCTGTGCGGACGCGGTTGTCGGCATACACCACGCCGGTCACGACATCCTTCACCTTCAGCGGCACGCACAGGATCGAACGCAGATTGTAGGCGACGACGCTCTCTTGTTTGCCGAAACGCGGGTCTTCCTGCGCGTTGGTCGTGACAACCGGCTCGCCGGCAGCCGCGATCTCGCGGCGGAAGATGATCTTGGCCGCACCCT
>JBHHUI010000740.1:0-2078 GCA_046753805.1 Anaerolineales bacterium | reverse complement strand
CCGGCATGCCAGCGCGCGCTGGCGGGCCGCTTCCGTTGGCACCAGCGTGGAATCGGCCTGCGGATGGAACCACAATGCGTGCGTGGTGACGAGGTCGGTCACCACATTGACAACCGGCGGACCACCCGCGCCGCGCGCGCGCAACACCGGCCCGGTGAGCAGAAGGTGCACGCTGATAATCACATCACAAGGATTTTCTCGAACAAGGCGGCGCACGCCGCGACGGACGTAAGGCCACACGGCGTTATTTAGCGCGCGGGTACGCCGGCGACCATCGATCAGGTGGTAGCCCGGTTCCCAGACGCGGTTGCTGCTCATGGCGGGGTACCATGCCGGAAAGCGGCTGAACGGATACGGGGCATAGCGCCGCAAGCCGTCGATCAATTCCACCGACACACCTGCGCCGTATTCGTCGTCAAGCGCTTCGCGAATGGCCGCCGCCGCCGCCCGATGCCCGCCGCCGGTATCGGACATGAGAATGACGATCCGCTTTGTCATGCGTTCGGCGACTCGTTGGAATCGTCTGGCGCGGCCGGCAGCACGGCCTTGACCCGCTTTTCAAACTCGCGGCGGGTTAACAGGACGCGCCGCCCGCACGTCTCACAGGTGATTCCGATGTCGGCGCCCAGGCGCACAACCCGCCATTCATAACCGCCACAGGGGTGCGGTTTGCGGAGCCGGACGCGGTCGTCGAGTTGGATATCCAACGGCATAGGAACCTCTCGAGCGCGGATTATAGCGGAAACCCCGATGATATAATTCTGCCGGGGCGAGGCCATATTCGAGCGCCATCCCGGTAAGATGCTTCGCTCTAACGGTTACGAATATGATTTTTGGCGGCGACATTGCTTCCATTGTGTCGGTTTTCGGCACACTCATCATCGCCATCTCGGTGCATGAGTTCGCCCACGCGGTGACGGCCGATGCGCTCGGCGATCCAACTCCCCGCCAACAGGGGCGGATCACACTCAACCCGCTCAAACACCTGGACCTGCTCGGGTCGATGTTGTTTCTCATCGCCGGGTTCGGCTGGGGCAAGCCGGTGATGACCAATCCCCGCAACTACCGCACGAGTGTGCGCGCCGGCATGGCGACCGTAGCGGTAGCCGGGCCGTTGTCAAACCTGGCGCTGGCCCTCCTGATGGCTGTGCCGGTGCGGTTTGGTTTCTTGAGCGACGGCTTTCTCGGAACTTTCGCGCTGCGTTTCATCGTGCTCAATGTATTGCTGTTGGTTTTCAATATGATCCCGATTGCGCCGCTCGACGGCTTCAAAGTTGCGCTCGGTGTATTGCCGGACAACATGGCCGCCACTTTCTCGCGCCTGGAATCCATTGGTCCGCTCCTGTTGCTGCTGCTGCTGGTATCCGGCCGGTTCGGGTTTAACGTACTGGGCGCAATCATCAGCCCCTCGATCAACTTCGCGACGCGCGTGCTGATCGGCGCGTGAGCCGGACGCGCTACCGCGCCCGGCAGTTCTGGCTCAATCTGTTCGGGCGCTTATCCGCAGCCGAGCGCGCGGAAATCGCAGCCGAGCTTGGCCCGACGCTATACAGCCTGTTTTGTAGGTTGACCCCCGGCGAACAGTCCCATGCTGTGCAAGTATGGCGCATAGTACGTCTGACCATCCCCGACGACACGCACTTGCGCGCGGCGGCGCTGCTGCACGATGTGGGCAAGGCTCGCACCCGCCTGACAGTTCTGGAACGCTCGGCCTACGTCCTTATCAGCCGCTGCGCGCCCGCGCTGGCGGCGCGCTGGTCAGCCGGCGAACCGCATGGCTGGCGGCGCGCCTTCGTCGTCGGCGCACGCCATGCCGACTGGGGAGCGGAGATGGCAGTCGCAGCCGGGGCAGCGGCGCGCACCGTGGAGTTGATCCGGCGGCATCAGGACGACCCGCGCACCGCGACCGACCCCGCGCTGCGGGTGTTGATGCAGGCAGACGATAGTAGTTAGCAGTCGGAGAATGGAGATTAATACTTGCGCTTGAACAATGATACTCCAGGGCCAAAGGTGACTGGCCCTGGAGCATCAACGAGACTGTCCGGTTTCCCCCTGGCGGCTGCGACTTATGTTGACCA
>JBHHUI010000739.1:0-2079 GCA_046753805.1 Anaerolineales bacterium | reverse complement strand
CATCAATCCATTATAAAACGTCATCAGCGCACGCAGCGCAGCCGTGTTCAAGCTGTGCGCTTTGATGATGTTGTCTACGCCGCCCCACGACCGCTTCGTTCCGTCATAGTACTTCTTGACGGCGCCGGTCGCCTCATCTTCCAAAACGTAGTCGATCCACATAGCCCGAAACCTTCACCACGAAGTTACAAAGATAATGGACCTTTATTTTTCGGTAGTTCAGACTTCTTTGATGCTGTCAATGTCCGCCAGAATCGCCTGTGTATCCGGCGGCCCTTTTGGTATCACGTCCACGTGTCGAACGATACCTTGCGGATCGATGATGAAAACTGCGCGGCGCGAAAAACCCAACTCGGGGCGCCAGACGCCGTATGCCTGCGCGACAGCGCCTTTGGGATGAAAATCCGCCAGCAGTGGGAATTCTATCCCACCCAGGATATTCGCCCAAGCCCGGTGCGCGTGCACGCTGTCGATACTGACGCCCAGCACGTGGGCATTCCGCTCCTCGAACTCCCCTAGGTGGCGCTGGAAGTCGAGAAGCTCAATCTCTCAGGTGCTGGTGAAGTCCAGAACATAAAACGCCAGCACAACCGTGCTCCCGCGCAAACTGGACAACCGGAGCGGGCTTACGCCGACTGAGGCGGCAAGCTCGAAATCAGGTGCAGATTGCCCAACTTGAATAGGAGCGTGAGCCATAGCGGAATCCTTCTGGTGGAGGTGTGAACATACAGCATCGCACGCGGCCGAGTTCCGCGAGCATGCACATGATACCGTTACACGAGCGGAATTGGCAAGAGGCTGCGTCGAAAGCATGTGCACGCAAAACAGCCCACTGGAGACCTCGGACCATGGGGGGCGCGCAAGTCATACACCATGCGCTTTGCCCCAATAGCGATTGTAATGGGACAACAGCATAGTCGGATCAGGCGAAATGAGCACGATTGCGCTTGAGGATTAGAACGGATATCCTGAAGCGTCTCTGCAGGAGGTTTTACGATGAATCGTTCCACAAAACAAATCGGCGTAGTTGCCCGCGAGTTGGGCATTAACCCGAAAACGATTCGCTATTACGAAGAGATCGAACTGATCCCCAGAGCTCGGCGAAATGCTTCCGGCTTTCGGATGTACGACGAAGGCGACATCGAGCGGCTCGCCTTTATTCTACGCGCCCGCGCTCTGGATTTTTCGCTGGACGACATCGGTGAAATCCTGGCCTTCCGTGAACAAGGCGAAGCGCCTTGCCTGTATGTGACCGGCCTGGTGCAACAGCAGATCGCCGCCGTAGACGCGAAAATCGCGGCGCTGCAGCAGCTGCGCCGCGATTTGGAGGACATCCACAAGTCCGCGCAGGCGCTGCCTCACGCGGAGATCGCCAACAAGGACTGCATTTGCCACCTGATCGAGAACCGTGGACTGATCGCAGCGGAGACCACACCAGTATCCGAATAATCCCGAAAGTTGCGCTTGACATTCCAGCTACTGGAAGTAGTAGGATCGCCCTCAGACTGCTCAAAACAAGTCTGAGGGTTCTTTTTTCGGGCAGCAGGAGATAGTCCATGAAATCCAGAGAAGCGCAATCACTTGAGAAACTACAGGTCAAGATCGGCGGCATGTCGTGCTCCTTCTGCACGATGACCATCCAGAAGGCCGTGGGCCGCACGGAGGACGGCGAGGCCGAGCATGTCAGCCTGGCGCACGAAGAGGCGTTGATCCAATAGGACCCGAGCCAGCGCACACCGACCGAACTACGCGACACGCTGCGCCAACCGGGCTACAGCGTGCTCGCCGCTGACAAGGTGAAAGCCTTCGAGGAACAGCAGGCCGAGCTGCGCCACGCGCGGAGGTTGCTGCAGTGGGCAGCCGCCTTCACCTTCACCTCTCCCGGCATCATGATCGCGCGCTGGGCCCGTGGTGAGTACAGCCGAAACATTGGCGGGCAGCAGATCTGGTTCCGCCCGATAACACCTGCACCTGCGCTTGCGCTTGTTGCAAGTGCAGGTGTGATCGCATTGGCGCTGGCAACGGTCTTCGGCGCTGGCTGGCATATTCTGGTCATGGCGGTGCAGTCGCTGCGGCGCG
>JBHHUI010000738.1:0-2080 GCA_046753805.1 Anaerolineales bacterium | reverse complement strand
CGCGGAGTTCGGGCGATATCCGATAAGATAGGCGCAGCGTGGATCGACGCTAATGATACGGCGTATGTCTATCGCGCTGGGTTTGGCCGCCGCGCTGCTTGGCGCAGCCCCCGGCGGAAAGACCTTGGCCTGCACACAGCCGCCGGGCGGTAATCCCGTGTATACGCCGGCGGAACGCACGCGAGCTGCGGAGGTCGTGTTGCTGGGCGAGATTGTGGCGGTCCGCGATGGCTCCGACGGCGCGCCGGGCGAAGTCGCCGATGTGCGCGTGGAGCAATACCTCAAAGGTGCGGGCGGCCCGGCGCAACTTGTCATAGACGGTTTCGGGTCGACCGCCTTCTGTCGGTCGCCGGTGCAAGCCGGGCAACGCTGGATCATCTTTGCCAACGGCGACCCAGGGACAGGTGCGCTGGCGGTCAACTATCTGGGTCAATTCAGCGGCGTCCTATCGCCGGAGAGCGGGACGGTGGCTGAGGTACTCGCCGCGGCCGGGCCGGCCACCGCCGGGGGTGTTTCGACCGCCGACGACTTTGTCACCCCACTGCCGGATACGCCGACGCCGGTTCCCGCCTCGACGGCGTTCGACACGCCGCAGCTGCATCGGCAGGCAGCGTTCCAGGCTGCGCTGCCTTACCTTGGCGCAGGCTGCGCCTCTTTGCTCGCTGTGCTCGGCGGACTGTGGCTTGTGTTACGCACTCACCGGAAATAGCAGCCGGCTGTACGGTTAGTCTGAAACCAGCGCTTTTCTCATCTTCACAGTTGGTCTGTGGCGTCGTGGTTCGCGGCGTGTGAATGACCGACTCGTCAATGGGCAGCCGCTTGCGACGTGCGTCGTTCTCGGATCCAGCGCTCGAAGCGAAATGCGTTTTCGGGCAGCTTGAAATCCATGCCGAAATGGTCTGGCCCGACGGCCTCCACCTTGGCGACGATCACCGATAACCCGTGGCGTTCGAAGGCGTCGGCGGCTGCCTCCACGAATTCGAACGGCGTGCGCGTCAGGCTGACGTTCGGAATCCCCGCGGACCGTGCGATGGCGGCCAGATCGGTAATGCCGGCGGCGGTGTGCGACGCAAAGCCGCCAGTGGAAAGCAGGCTGCCGTTGTCAAAGATGATGTGCGTGAGGTTCGGCGGTCGGTAGCGGGCGAGCGTCGCCAGTCCGCCAAGGTTCATCAGCACGGAGCCGTCGCCGTCCAGCACGACGATGTGCTCGTCTGGCAGATTGAGCGCCAGTCCAAGCCCGATGGAAGAGGCCAATCCCATGGCATGCTCGAGGTAGAAAAAACTCTCGCGGTGGCCGAGATCGTACAGCTCCTGTGCGCAGGCGCCCATGATGGTAACGACGACGCGATCTTGCAGTTCTGGGTACAGCGCTTCAATCAGGTCGGCGCGTTTCATCGTCAATCCTCCATCAATTCGCGGTCGAGCAACAGCGCAACCGGCGAGAGCGAACTCTGCGAGAGTGTGAGTGCATCCTGAATCTGTCGCGCGACCGTGTTGGGGTCGCGCGCGTGCTCGAACGGCAGGCCGAGCGCGTTCAACACGGGTTCCGTGAGAATACCGCCCTGCGTGTGCCAGGGATACGGCTCGCCAAAGCGACCCCGGTTTGCGATCAACATGCAAAGTGGCACGCGGTATAGCAGTGCCAGCGAAACGATGCCGTTGATGCTTGCGAGAAAGCCGTGGTTCTGCATGAGCAAGATGTTCGGCGTGCCGGCGAAGTAGGCGCCAACCGCAATGCCCACCGCCTCCTCCTCTTTGGCGACCTCCACAAGACGCATGTCCGGGTCTTCTTCTGCCTGTTGCAGCAAATACAGGAGCCAGGTTTCCGGCAGCGCTGTGAGAAAGCGTACGCCGGTGGTTTTTATGCCTTCATAGACGGCAAGCGAATTGTCGCGCGAAACAGTCATTGCTACTCTCCTCCCGCCGGACCAACGCGCTCGCGAGGCGCAATGGAGGCCCGGATGTGCGCATACTACCGTACGGCATGTAGGCGCGTCAAGCATTCGTGTTCCGTTGGCGTGCATTTCACGATGTTGGTCAATTTTCAGGTGACTGGCACTTTGGTCAACATAAGTCGCTG
>JBHHUI010000737.1:0-2081 GCA_046753805.1 Anaerolineales bacterium | reverse complement strand
AGTTAAACCCAGCCTGGCGTCGCAGTACCAGCAAGTGTTCGCCCGGCTTAAGATCGGCGCAGCAGATTACAACACGCGCCGCGACGTGTTGCGCGACATCTTTCGTGAATTGAAAGACCGTCCCGGCGCGCGCACGACCGACCAACTGCTGGAACATCTGCGCGAACGGTATCAAGATCAGGGATTGATGCGCAGCAAGACGACGCTGCGCCACATCTGGCAGATGGCTTTCCGGCAACATGCGTTCAGATATGAGGGACAGACTGCGTCCGTGCACGCGCCGGTGCAGCTGGCGGAAGAAATTGATACCGAAGCCGCATTCGTGCGCCGGGCAGAAGCAGGGTTTTTATATGCGGTTGTGAACACCGGTATGGAAATCGATCCCGCCGAACTGGCGGAAATCCTTGTGAACGACGCCGATCAGGTAGCCTACATCCAGAGCCTGCTTGATGACCTCGTGCAGCGCGGACTCATTTCCGAAGCCGGCGGGCGCTATCGGCTGTCGGGAGGCGATGCCATCCCGTTCCGAAACGACGAGGCGCTGCAACCCGTCTGCCATGATATCGAGCGAATCACTCTTGCCGACGGCGCGCCACGCGGCGCGGCGCGAGCGCTGGCGCTGGCGAAGACCGCCATGTTGCAGCGTTCGGAAGATTTCGCCGCTTCGGCGCGCACTTACCTGCGGGCCTGTCGCTTGCAATGGGACGCGGTGGAGGCGGGCGAGGACGGCGCGATTCTCGAAGACCTGCGCTGGTACATGGCCTCGTATGCGTCCGTGAAAGCCGGCGAGCTTTCACAGATTCATCGTGAATATGAAGCATCAAGCCCGTACTATCTGGCCTTTTTCGCACTGGTGCAGGAGGATGACCCGTTATGGACACGGATGCGCGGTTTGATTAACCCCATGCTGTCCTACTACTGGGCCAACGCCGGGCGCGAACTGGGCATGAATGTATCGTCGTGGAACCTGAGCGGCGCATCGCCGGCGCAGATTGCCGTTATAGCCGCCACCCACGAAAACCCCGAGTTACGGGCGAAATTCCAGCACATGACGCGCGACCTGGCAGCCGTCAATCCCGCGCTGGCGCGTCGTGTCGCCAACCAGATCCGTCTGAACCGCGCCGACCTCCCGGAATATGTACAGGTCGCGGAGCAGATCGACGGCATGATCGGTGCGGCAGGGCTGAACTCTGATCTCGGGAAATAGCGCGATTATGGGTATGAAAGCTGGATAGGCCCCCGCCCCGGCTCCCCTAGACAGCCTTTGAAGGCTCAGTTAAACTAGCGCGGCTACCAAACCTAAACCCATTCTGTGCGAGGGAAAAATTGATGTCAAGAAACATATTGCGCCGCCTCCTCACCGTGCTGGCCGTGTTCGGCCTAATCCTGATACCCATTGCCAGCACAGCGGCACAAGCGAACAATTGCCAGATTACCGTCCAGCCGGGCGATACCATTTTTGGGCTTGCACGGCGATTCAATACGTCTACCAGTCTGATCGTGCGCGTGAACAATCTTGCCAACCCGAACTTGATTCGCGCCGGCGATGAACTCCTCGTGCCGATTGGAATTGATGCAGAAGACGAGTGCCCTTCTGCGGCGGCTGCGACAAATGCCTCCCAACGTCCGACGACGGGCGCCACGGGCGCAACAGCCGCAACAGCCGCGAGCGCGGGCGCGTTCACGATTGAAATCGGCGACCCGCTCTATTCCGGGGACGGCTCCTCGGTCGAAATCCCGGTGACGGTCCACAATCAAAGCGTCTCGCCGGCCATTGCCGGCGGCAAGTACAACACGGACCAGAAAGAGGATGGGAACTTCGAAGATGTGACGCTTGTCAAGTCTTTGCACGGCGATTTTGAGACGCCCATCCCCAACAACGCGCTGCTCTGGCAAGCGAATGTCCACACCAGCGACGGACAGACGCACCTAGCAACTGTGGGATGTCGTTTCATCGAGCATGTATTTGCAGAAGGCGACGAGCCGCTGGAACGCGACCAATTCGGCAACTGGTTGCGGTCGTTCCATTACGAGATCAACCTGTACGATGGCTGGTTCGATTGCGGTAATACATACCGCGT
>JBHHUI010000736.1:0-2082 GCA_046753805.1 Anaerolineales bacterium | reverse complement strand
GCTGGAGCGTGGCGGGGATTGGGGGATTATGAAATGCCCTTTGGGTAGGGGAATGCGCGCCCAGCGTGCGAACCAGAAAACCAATCCCCAAATCCCCCCGAAGGCCCCGCTATAGTGTGTTCGGGCTGAGTAGTTACATACAAAGAATGTAGCGAAGGCTCTGCCTATGACGCGCAGGCGGCCCCCTTCGCCGCGCGCCCGGCTGCCCCGAAAGCGCGGTTCGGGTACAATCCGGGGATGGATAGCCACCACGTGGACAAAAGCTCGGGGGTGGTCTGCACACAACCGGATGATCCTGAAACCACGATCAGCGGCCTGATCCACTGCGCGCGCGTCCCGGACCGCGCCGACGGGCGCACACCAGCGGTGGTCATGCTGCATGGCTGGGGCGGCGACGAGCACGTGATGTGGGTTTTTGCGCGCGCTGTTCAGCCACAAGCGGCTCTGTTTACCCCGCGCGCACCTCTGGACAATGGTGACGGGGGCCACGCATGGTTTATGTTTGCTGCTCCGGCTGCCGCGCGCGACGAATCGCTGCTGGAAGGAGTGGCGGCGGTCCGACATTTTGTGCGCAGCCTGCCCGACCTGTACCCCGTAACTCGCGCCGGCGCAGTCCTCGTCGGTTTTAGTCAGGGCGCTGCCATCTGCCACAGCCTGGCGCTGGCATATCCGGACATTGTGCTGGGGGTAGCCGGGATTGCCGGAGTCGCGCCGCGCGCGCCGGACGATCTCCCCCGCGCCGACAAGCTCCCCGGTTTGCCAGTATTTATCGCACATGGCACGCGCGACGGCGCCGTTCCAGTACAAGACGCCCGTCGCACCCGCGCCATGTATGTCGCCAAAGGCGCGGATGTCACCTATGGCGAATATGACACCGGCCACAAGCTAAACGCCCAGGGCTTTCGCGATCTGGGCGTCTGGTTTCGAAACCTGCTGGAGATTGGCTAAGGACAGGTATCGCTCCAGCCCTCGTCAACGTACGCAGTGCAGAAATCAGCGACCGCGACATCGCGTGCCTCCGGGTCCCCAACCGGCGCATCCAGCGCGCAGCGGAAGCCAACGTCAGTGTCTGCAAAAGAGCGCGACTGGATGTAGCGGCGACTGGTCGTATAGAACGAACCATCCGTGTTTCCGTAGCTCCCGCCGCGATAAACGCGCTGGCCGGCAGTGCCGGTCGCCAGCGGGTTGAGCGGCGACGAATTGGCGAAGAAGTCCGCCACGTAAACATCCGCCACCCATTCGACGACGTTGCCCGCCATGTCAAATATCCCGAAGGGGCTGACGCCGTCCGGATAGCTGCCAACCGGTTGCGTCGAGGGCGCGCTGGCAGCGGAGAGCGCTGCGTCGAATTCATTGCCCCACGGCCAGACGCGGTCGTCCGGCCCGCCGGCGGCATATTCCCACTCGGCTTCAGTCGGCAGCCGTTTCCCGGCCCAACTGCAGTAAGCCTGGGCCTGATCCCAACTGATATTGACAACTGGATGGTCGTCGCCTCCCGCCGGCGACCCGCTCCGGGTACATACACCGCCGTTGAGGCATTCGGCAAACTGCCCATTCGTAATCTCATACAAGTCCATGTAGAAAGCATCGACAAATACGGGATGTTCCGGCTGCTCATTCACCGGGCCGTTCGTTGAGCCCATCCGGAAGCTGCCAGCCGGTACCAGCGCCATCCCTTCCGGTACGGGAATCTCAGTGGGGATGGGAGTCTCCGTCGGGGCCTCCGTTGGCGTCTCGGTCGGCAGCGCCGCCTCGGTGGGCGCAGCAGCAGTGGGAGCCGCGCTCACATCGGTAGCTTCAATCGCCGCCGGTTCGCCCGCCTCGGCCACCTGCGTGGCGATGGGCGTGGCGTCGCCTCCCAAGAATTGGGTCACGGAGATAAACCCGCCGACGACCACACAAAGCAGTATGCCAATCCCGATGGCGCCACCGATGAGGAGCGGACGCCGGGATTTGCCGTCTTCGGCCGGCGATGCGGCGACCTCCGGGGTCGGCGCTTCCGCAGCGACTGGCGGCGGCTCCTTCACGACCGGTTCAGGCGGCGTTTCCACGACTGGTTCCGGCGGCGGCGCAGCGCCCGAG
>JBHHUI010000735.1:0-2085 GCA_046753805.1 Anaerolineales bacterium | reverse complement strand
GACGAAGAACCCGCGCCGGGCGCTTTCGGAGACGATGGCCGTCGTCACCGGGCCGGGTGTAACGACTGCGCCGAAGCCGACGACGAACGAGAAACCGAAGAGCAGGGCCAGCGTCATCGCGCGCCTGATCGTCTCACAACTGTTCGTCCCGCAGCATCGAAGGGGGTGGCATCTGCCAGACGAGCCTCTGGCTCCACGACGGCTGACGAAACGTCGCGCGCACACCATACATGTGTCTCGCTTGCCCGGTGCCTTTGGGTTGGTCTGCACACAACTCGCCGGCGTTCGCCCCGTCAAACAAGGGCGAGGTTGGAAACGGCATGCCGGGCCGGAGTTTGGAATGCATATTGGCGCTCCAGTGAGGGGTCTGAACTGGCTGGACCCGCCCCGTATCATACACTGTGCGGCGTCCGGGAGCGCAGCCGCCGTACGTTCAATGGCAGCGAAACAGGCCGGACTATCCGGCCTGTTTCACTTTGCGGTTGTGAGGAGGAGCCCAGCCGCTAGAAGAACAGTACCTGTGCGTGAGAATGGTTTTAAATGCATCTCCGGGCAAGCTGTTCGTGATGAATGTAACAAACACTTGCGTGCGTGTGGAGTGGTGGAAGTAACCGACGGGAGATGACGTTTGTCATGCGGGAATGCGAATCCCTGCGCCGGAATGCGGAAGCCCACTCGAATGGGGGCGACGCTTACAGATGTGAATTGAGCAGACGATGCGCGGCGCGCTGGCGGAGTGAAGTGACGGCCAGTACAAGCCCGAAGAGGATGGCCTGCAGCAGCACGATCGTCGCGCCGGAAGACACGTCGATGTAGAAACTGGCGTACATGCCGAGCAGCCCGGTCAGCGCGCCCAGTCCCGTGGATAGCAGCACCAGGCGGTTAAAGCTGTCAGTCAGCAGGCGCGCTGTAATGGCCGGAATAACGATTGCGGCTGCAATCATGGTGACGCCCAGCACCTGCATCGAGGCGATGATGGCGGCCGCCAGCGCCAGCGCGAAGAGTGTGTCGATCCATTCGGTACGGACGCCATACGCGCGCGCCACGTCGGCGTCAAAGGTCGTAAACAGCAGCTGCTTGTAAGTGAAAAAGATAATCCCGGCCACCAGCAATGTGACCGCGGCAATGACCAGCACATCGGCAGCCGTCACCCCGAGCACATTGCCGAACAGGGCGGCATCGAATGAACGAGTGAAACGCCGGTAGCGGCTGATGAGCGCAACGCCGATGGCGAAACTGGCGGTAGTGACGACGCCGATGGCGGCGTCGGCGTTGATGCGCGTGCGGCGGACGGTCTGATTGATTAACAGCGCCGCAAGGAAGCCCCACAGCCCCGCGCCGACGTAGAAATTCCACGTCATCACATAGGCGACGACGGCCCCGCCAAATACCGCGTGCGAGAGGCCGTGTCCGATATAACTCATCCCGCGCAGCACAATATACACGCCGATCAGCCCGCATAGCGCGCCTACGAGCATGGCCGCGATGGTGCCGTTGCGGAAGAATTCAAACTGGAAAGGCGTGATGAGCGAGTCCATGGTTCACACTTTACCGCAGCGCGCTGGGCGCGCCGCTTTGCGTAAAGTTATCGCCTTTTATAAGCGGATATCCGCTCAGAAGGCCTCACATCGACTCGGGTGCAGAGACGCCGATCAACTCTAACGTGCGCGCCAGCCCGGTGCGCGCTGCTCGCGCCAGCTTGAGCCGCGCCTGCGAAAGCGCGGGTGCGGCCGGATCGACCACACGGCAGTCGCGATAAAAAGCGTGGAACGTGCTGGCGAGGTCGCGCGCGTAGGTTGTCAGGTGGTGCGGGGCGTGATCGCGTACGCACAGTGCAATGACCTCGGACAGGTCGAGTAGTTCGCGGATGAGAGCCCGTTCGCTCGGGTGCGCAAGTAAGCCCGTATCCCCCCCCGCAGCGTCTACTCCCTCGGCCTCTGCTTTCGCCAGAATACTGCAGATGCGCGCGTGTGCGTATTGCACGTAATACACCGGGTTCTTTTCCGACTGTTCGCGCGCCAGGTCCAGGTCGAATTCCAGGTGGCTTTCGGCCGCCCGCATGAGCATGAAGAAGCGCACCACGTC
>JBHHUI010000734.1:0-2087 GCA_046753805.1 Anaerolineales bacterium | reverse complement strand
ATGAACTGTTGAACCGTGTCCCGCTGACCGGAGCAGAGTTTTTCGTTATCTTTTACAAGAAAATCGCCGGCGCGTCTGTGCCGGTCCCTTTCCCAATCCCGATCCCTTGTCAGTACAACCCGGAGGAGTTGGAGTTTGAGAAACGGTCGCGTTGGCGCCGGCGGTACACGCACCAGAATGATGTGCCAAAGGCCGAATACAGCGGCGGCGCGCCGCAGGAGATGGACCTGAACCTGTTCTTCGACACAACCCACCTCGGCATAAGCGTAAAGCTGTACACAACGCCGATCATGATGCTGGTTTCGCGCATCCCGTTCACTGAGAGTCCGCCGCTGGTCATGTTCCATTGGGGGTGGAACATGTCGCCGATTTCATATGTGGAACGCGCCAGCGCCAAATACACCTTCTTCACGCCCAACGGCGTTCCGCTGCGGGCGGAGATGCGTGTGCGGCTGGTGGAATACAATTTGGGCTTCCTGTCTAAGCTGCCGCTCAACCCGACCACGGTAAGCGAAGCCCGTAAGACCTGGGTTGTGACGGAGGGGCAAACACTCGATTGGATCGCGTACCAGGAATACGGCGACGCTCGCCAGTGGCGACATATTGCCAAAGTGAATGGCATCGCCAACCCGATGGAATTGCGTCCGGGTCAAATCCTTAAATTAACTCCGCTTCCATAGGCCGCAGCGTATGCCATTATTTCCACTAAACTTGACGGTCAACGGCGTTCCGTTTACGCCGCTGCAATTCGAAGACGTGTTGGAAATCACGGTCGATCAAAGCGCGCACCTGCCCGACATGTTCACTATTCGGATGATAGACGAGCAGGCCGCGATCGCCGGGATGCTGTTTAAATGGACGGATAACACCGTGGCGTTCCCAATCGGCGGCAAGGTCAATATTGTCGGAACGGGCGCGGTCTTCGAAGACCCGGACAATCTCCCCGGCGCGCTCTTGCCCATTGGAGAGATCACCGCCGTCGAGCCGGAGTTCGGCGAAGACGGCGCTGCAACCCTGGTCGTGCGGGGTTACGATCTGACGCACCGACTGCACCGGGGTAAAAAGACCCAGACTTTCATGATGATGCCGGATAGCCTCATCTGGATGTCGGTTTGCAACCTCGCCGGAACCCCGGCGACAGTTACGCCCACCGGCGGGCCGCGCGAATACGTTATTCAGAACAACCAGACAGACTGGGACTTCATCAAAACGCGTGCGAAACTGTACGGCTACGAGATGCGGAAAACGGAGCTCGGGACGCTGATGATCGGCCCGCGCGAAGTGCCTGTCGATCCGACTCCAGCGCTGGTCACCTGGGGCGAGGATCTGTTCAGTTTCCGGCCGCGCGTGACGGCGTCGGGCCAGGTTTCGTCTGTACAGGTGCTTGGCTACGATTTCAAAACGAAACTGCCTATCACAACGCCGTTTGCGCCTCTGCCGCCGACCGACGGCGGCGCGCAGGCGAAGCTCGATTTTGCAGCTGCGAAACTGTTCGACCCAACGGCGGCGGCGGTCGTAACTACGAATCCGCCCGATCTTGCCCCCGACGCACTTTCGAACGCGAAGGGGGTGGCGAGCGACATTACCAGTCGATTCGTGCAGGCCGAGGGACTTTGCAAAGGCAATCCCAGTATTCGCGCGGGCGGGATCGTGATCGTCAAAGGAGTTGGCTCCCGCTTTAGCGGCAAATATATGGTGACGAGCGCGCGGCACGTCTGGAAACAGGACGGGGAATTCGTAACTGAATTTAGCGTCACCGGTTCACGCCCGGACACCATCAGCGACTTGATCGAAGATGGTATGACGAATGAGCGTATGGGACGCGTTCAGGGCGTCGTCATTGGGCAGGTGAGCAACAACCTCGATCCAATGGGCCTTGGACGGGTGAAGGTGCGTTTTCCGTGGCTCGGCATGCTGCCGCCGGTCGAAAGCAACTGGGCGCGCGTCGCCACCCCCTGGGCCGGCGTGCTCAAGTCGGGCGCGCAGTTCATACCGGAGATTAACGACGAAGTGCTCGTTGCGTTCGAGCACGGCGATCCCAACCGTCCGTATGTCATCGGATCGTTGTTTAGCCCGCTGCAGCCGCC
>JBHHUI010000733.1:0-2089 GCA_046753805.1 Anaerolineales bacterium | reverse complement strand
ATATTTGCGCCCGGTCGCCTTCGGGAACCAGTAGTACACCGCCGCGAAGAACGGAAAAACAAACCCGCCGAACATCGTGGCGTGGAAGTGGCCGACCACCCAGTACGAGTCGTGAACGTGCAGATCAGTCGGGAGCACGTTTGGAGGGCCGGTCAGCCCGCCGATCAGGAACACCGATATTGCGCCCAACGTGAAGAGCATCGGCGTCGGGAACGTGAGTTTGCCGCGCCACATGGTGCCGACCCAACTGAAGAATTTCACCCCGGTCGGCACTGCCACGAGCAGCGTACTGTACACCATGATGATGCGCGTGGTGTACGACATACCGGAGGTAAACATGTGGTGTCCCCAGACCAGAAAGCCGACCAGCGCGATGGCCATGCTGGAGAGCGCGATCCACTTGTAGCCGAAAAGCGGCTTGCGCGCAAAGACCGGCAACAGTTCGCTGATGATTCCCAGGCCGGGCAGCACGAACACGTACACAGCCGGATGCGAGTAGAACCAGAATAGGTGCTGGAAGAGCACCGCGTTGCCGGGCGGCGAGTTGACGAGCTCCGCCGCCGCCGTCAAATTTGGATCAAAGAACCCCATCCCAAGCACGCGCTGCACTGACACCATCAGAAACGACAGACCGATGAGTTGCGTCGCCGTCAACTGGATGATGGAAGTTGCCAGCGCCGCCCAGACGAAGATTGGCATTCGGAAAAGCGTCATGCCCGGCGCGCGCATGCGCACCACAGTCACGATCACGTTCGCCGAGCCGAGGATCGATGAAAATCCGAATACAAAAATTCCCAGCAGAAACAGCTGCACGCCCAGCAGCGGCGTCAGGGCGCTGTTGGGGGGATAGCCCGTCCAGCCCGTGTCCCAGCCGCCGATGACCAGCCCGGCCAAAAGCATCACAGCGCCGGGGACGGTGATCCAAAAACTGAAGGCGTTCAGGCGCGGGAAGGCCATGTCGGACGCGCCGATCATGAGCGGAACCAGATAGTTCATCATGCCGCCGACGCCCAGCAGAATGGCCGCAATCATGATCATGCCGTGGGCGCTCACAAATGCGTTGAAGGTAGTCGGTGCCAGGAACTCAAGCCCCGGCTGCGATAACTGAAGGCGAAACAACATTGCGAGCACGCCGCCGACGCCCATCACGATCATGCCGGTGACGGTGTACTGGATGCCAATCACTTTGTGGTTGTAGTCGATGCTGAAATAACGCATCCAGGCCGGTCGGCCCTCCGGCGGGCCGTGGCGAAGCGGCGTCTCCACGCCGCGCATCCATGCGAACCAGTCGGACATCACGCCGGAGGCCGCCAGGAACGAGACCGCTCCAACCAGCGCGCCGAGCACGAGCGCCGGCTCAATGTCCGGGCCGCCAACCGGCAGCCCCAGCAGCGCACGGATGCCCGTCACGATACCCATGCCGATGGCCGTACCGACGATCTGGCCGATAATGCCGCGCACGAGCGCGAGCGAAAGAATCGTCATCAAGCCCCTCCACTCATCGTCATTTTATATGTCATGCGTTTCGAGTAGGTCGAATTATTGCCGGGACCTGTTAATTGCCGCTCTCGAGCGTTTGGATGTACGCGATGAGGGCGTCAATTTGCTCGGCGGTCATATCGGCGGCAATGTTCGCCGGCATGACGTTTGTAAAACCAGAGACGATCTGCTCACCGGGATTGAGGATCGAGGCGCGCAGGTACGCTTCGTCAACGGTCACCGTAGAGCCGTCGTCGAGGTTTTCGGTGCGTCCCAACAGCCCGAGCCAGGTGGGGCCTACGCCCGCACTCCCGTCGATACTGTGACAGGCCACGCAGCCCGCTTCCGTGTAGAGCCGCTCGCCGATGGCTTCCGGCGTCGTCGCCGCGGCGGCTGCAACTGCCATCTGCGCCGTCCACGCGTCGAACGCTTCACGTGATACCACCTCCACGCCGGCAATCATGGCGGCGTGATCCAGTCCGCAAAGCTCTGCGCAGCGCAATTTATAGGTACCGAGTTGCGTGGGCGTAATGCGTAATTCCGTGGTCATGCCGGGGATGGCGTCCTGCTTTACGCGGAACTCCGGCACCCAAAAAGAATGGATCACATC
>JBHHUI010000732.1:0-2095 GCA_046753805.1 Anaerolineales bacterium | reverse complement strand
CGGCAAAACGGGTCTCGATACGGCCTGTCGGCCTACTCGACCAGCGTTTTGCCGCTTTCTGTAACGTCAACTGCGTAACTCCAAAGGTAATGAGCAAGCTATTCGTCGGGCGACACAAGCCCAACCCGGATGGCGTAGCGCACGAGGCTGGCGAGGTCGTGGATGTCGAGGCGGTCCATGAGGTCGCGCCGGTGCGAATCGACGGTCTTGGTACTGATATGGAGCTGGCGCGCGATCTGGCGAGAGGTGTGGCCTTCGGCCAGCAGCCGCAGGACTTGACGCTGCCGGGCGGTGATGCGCGCAAGAGAATCATTGCGAATGCCGGTGCGGCGCACATATTCGGCGAGGTGTTCGGTGACAGTCGGGCTGAGATAGGTGTGGCCCTGGGTGACCGCATGGATGGCCGTTAGCAGCTCGTCTATGTCGGCGCTCTTGAGGACATACCCGGAGGCGCCTTCTTGCAGAGCCTGCAGCACGTACTCTTCATTGGCGTACATCGACAGGATGACGACGCGAATATGAGGGTAGTCACGGCTGACCCGCGCGAGCACTTCGATGCCGTTAAGGTTCGGCAGACCGATGTCCAACAGGACGACGTCCGGCTGGTGTTGCTCGATCTCCCGCAATGCCTCGCGTCCGTCGCAGGCCTGTCCCACGACAGTCACGTCGGGCGCATTTCTGAGCAGCGCCTCGAATCCTGTTCTTACAAGCGTGTGGTCGTCTACAAGGAGTACGCGCGATTCCATGGGAAGCGCCTGAAGCTGTTTAGCGGCGGCGCGTCGTACGCCGTTCCAGCCCGAGATCCTCGCTGGTCGGAATTCGCGCGTTAATTCTGGTTCCCCGGCCCGTGCTTGATGCGATTTCAATCACGCCGCCATGTTGGAGCACGCGCTCTTGCATCCCGAGCAGGCCGACGCTCGCTCCCTGCGCTGCGCGGTTCGTACTGGCCTCGACGTCGAAACCAACGCCGTCGTCTTCGACGCTAACGACGAGTTCTTCGTCCACGTGTTCGAGCGACACATTCACGCGGCTCGCTCGGGCGTGGCGTATGACGTTAGTGAGCGCTTCTTGGACCACGCGAAAGCACGTCACTTCAACCTCACTCGCAAGGCGCGGTTCCATTGCGGCCACCTGCAGGCTTGTCGTGAATCCGCCCAGTTGGGCTTGCCGGTCCAAATACCAGCGTAGCGTGGCGACCAGCCCGAGGTCGTCGAGCATGGCCGGGCGCAACTCCAACGACAAGTCGCGGACGCGTCCGATGGCGTCGTCCACAATTTCGAGATTGTCGCGCAAGCTTGCGCGAGCGGCGTCGAGCGACGGCGACTCGCACGCGGTTTGTATCCCGATCTTAATGGCGGTGAGGATTTGACCCACCTCGTCATGCAGTTCGCGCGCGATGCGGGTGCGTTCGGTTTCCTGGATGCCGACGAGCCGGCGCGAAAGCGTCTGCATCCGCTCGCGGCCGGAGAGAACCTGCTCAAATAATCGCGCGTTGGCGATGGCGGCCGCAGCCTGCGCTGCCAGCATCTCGATGAGTTCGATATTATCGGGCTGAAATGTGCGCGGCGCTCCAACTTCGAATAGTTCCACAAGCCCGATCACCTCGTCCTGGTGGATTAGCGGAACCATCAGCAGGGCGCTGGATTTCATTTCACGCAAGTAATCACGCCCGCTGCCGTACAGTTGTGGGTCGTCAATCCGCATTTGAACCGCGCGCGCCTCTTCGAGCGCGCGCTGTGTCTCCGGGTAGTCGGCCACTGAAACAGGTTCGTACCAGCGTGCGTCGCCTTCGGAACCGGACCGTATATGTTCGGCCAGGAGTGTGATGGTGTTCTGTTCGCGGTCCCACAGCGACACGGCGCATGAAGTTACTCCCAGCAGTTTCGCCATTCGCTCGGCCACGATGCTGACAACCTGGTCTACCTGCAGCGAGGACGAGGCGGCTCTCGCCGCGTCGATCAGTGTGGCGCGTTCGACGGCGCGCCGCCGCTCGGCCTCGAATAGCCGTGCGTTCTGCAAGGCGATAGCGGTCCAGTGCGCCGCCGCTTCGATCAGGCCGAGGTCTCCGGCGCCGAATGCGCCCGGCTGGTCGCGC
>JBHHUI010000731.1:0-2096 GCA_046753805.1 Anaerolineales bacterium | reverse complement strand
CGGGCCGGCGGGCTTCCACGCGCGCCGCCACAACCAACGCCCTCCGCCGACGATACTCAGCATGGATAGCCCGGCCAGCACCAGATACACGGCAGCGGGAGCGACCACGGTTCCCAGTGAAAACCGGAGCCAGAAGTCCTGCACCAGTTGCAGCAGGACATCCGCATACCAACGCCAGCCCTGCCAGTTCCAGCCGGTCACGCCGATCAGCCGATCGACCGCGCTCACCGCCGTGACATCCCCGTAGAGAGTGTAGCTGCGAACGAACCACCAACCCGAAAGAGTAAGCGCGACTGCCAGCAGCACCCCTACACGGCGAGCAATGTCCCCGTACCGTCTGTGTTTGTCTGACCGGCCTAACGCGACGGCCGCCCAGGCAATCGGCACAACAATCGTGGCAGATAGTTTGGTCAGCCACAGTAGCCCGGTCGCAATTCCCAGCGCGATTACCAGTCGCCAGCTTGTGTTTCGCGTGAGCGCCCGCACCGCAATGTAGATATGTAGCGCTCCGGCCAGTGCATCGTTGCCAACAGCCGAGGACGACGCCAGCCACGCCGGCAGAAATGCAACAAGTGCAGCTGAGGCCAGGGCTTCAAACGCAGCGCCCGGGAAAATCTCCTGCGCAGTGGCGAATGTAAGCGCCGCCATCCCGGCGGCCATCATCGCCGTCGCGATACGCAATACGTGAACAGTCAGAGCCGAACCTGCATAAGGGAACTCCTCGGCGTTCGTATGTACGAACTGGTTTTTGTTGTCGTTGCCGGGACGGTACAAGTCGTATCCCCAGGCAGGATTACGGTGCAGCTCGTCCACGCGCGGCGCCGGTTTAGCCAGCCCCGCCATTAGCGCGTAATAGAGCGGCGGATGATAGGCTTGGATGGGCGCGCCCGGCCCGACGACGGGGTAGGTCCCGGTCCTGACTATGTACTCAACCACCGCGACATGTTCATGTTCGTCTTGCCCTTCCAGAATGGGCAGCTGCGCGGAATAGATGGACGCCAGCACGAGGTTGCCCAGGACCAGCAAGAACGCGCCCAAATGCATCCGCCGGCCGCGGAGCAGATTCAAGGAAAACGCAGCGCTGGTGACCATGGCAAAACGCGCCGAAATACGTTGCATAGCTATTGGGATGGGCTTACCGCGACCGGTAGTTGTTCAAGCGGCGCTCACCAACAGTAGCGCCAATCCACATTTCGACCACATGCTGCGGAACGTCATCGATTGATCAGGTATCCCCCGGCGGCCATCACGCCGAACCCGAGAGCCATCCAGATCAGCCCCGGCCCAAGTGCGCGGAACCACCGGCGCAGATTGCGGCAGCGCGCCCCTTGTGCGTCTTCGCGCGTGCGCAGGCGCGCGATGTCGGCCTGTGTTTGTGCATCACTCATGAACATGAACATGTGACGCACGACCAGCAGGCCGCCATACACGATCATCGCCGTCGCAAGCAGGATGAGGGGTATGCCAATCAGATTAAAGACCAGGGCCCGCCAATCGCCGCTGCGCGCCAGCGGCAGCAGCGTTTCAACTACGATCGACCATGCGATCGAACCAAGAAACAAGACGGCGACGCCGGTCAGGATGATCTTGCCAGTACGGTTCACCTGCTCCATTATAGGTTCTGAACCGCAAAAGGTTTCGGAATTACGGCGGAGCGTACGATGACCATCCTCGTTTTTGGAAGCATCAACATGGATCTGACGGCCTACGCACCGCGCCTGCCGCAGCAGGGCGAAACGTTGCTCGGGCATTCCTTCGTGATGGCGCCGGGGGGCAAGGGCGCGAACCAAGCCGTCGCCGTTACCCGGGCGGGCGCGGCCCCTTCCATGCCGAAACGGTCTGAGCTAGAGGAAATGCTCGCCAGGGCAGACGCCTAATGTGCCGCGAGTAGCTCCTGTAAGCGCGGATGGTCGGCGTAGACGCCGCGATACTCAAGTGGAATCAGCGCGGCAATGCGGCACATGATCTCGTCCGTCCATATCTGGAGCCGCTGCGGGCGGCTCTCACCGACAATCTCTTCCAATTCGAATGGATCGCCGACAACAAGGTGCACTTCGGCCCGTCGCAAGCGCGACCATGCGCCGGCAATCTTCTCC
>JBHHUI010000730.1:0-2100 GCA_046753805.1 Anaerolineales bacterium | reverse complement strand
AAGCACTGGCACGGCAGACCCAGCCACCGAACGAGATCATCGTCGTGGACGACGGCTCGACGGACGCCACGGCGCGGGTGGCCACAGAATTCGGCGCGCGTTGCATCACCATCGCACATGGCGGCCCGGCCGCAGCCCGCAACGCGGGCGCAAGAGCTGCGCACGGGCAACTGGTGCTGTTTACGGATGCCGATTGCGAACCGGCGCTGGACTGGGTGGCGCAACTCGTACACCCCTTTACGAACCCGTATATCGTCGGCGTCAAGGGCGCGTATCGTACGCGGCAGCGCGCGGGGTTGCCGCGTCTGGTGCAGGCTGAATTTGAAGACAAATATGCGCGTATGCGCGCCCGAACATGGATTGATTTCGTGGATACCTATTCGGCGGCCTACCGCCGGGAAGTCTTGCTGACCGCCGGCGGATTTCAGGAGGTTTTCCCGGTCGCTTCTGTTGAGGACGTGGAACTCTCTTTCCGGCTGGCGGCGCAGGGCGCCAAACTGGTTTTCAGGCCTCAAGCCATCGTCTGGCATAGGCACCCCACAACCCTCGGCCTCTACTTGCGCCGCAAGGCGCGTTATGGCTTCTGGCGCGCGCTGCTGTATACCTGGCATCCGCAGAAAATACGCGGCGATGCGCACACAGATCCGGTTCTGAAGTGGCAGTTGGCGCTGGCAGGGCTGGCAAGCGCGGCGGGCGGCGCAGCCCTTCTGCAAGCGGGTTGGTGGCCGCTGCCGGTGCTCGTCTGCCTCCTGCTGCTCGCGACGACCTCTGGTTTTGTAAGACGAACCTGGCGCCGCGATCGGCTTGCAGCGGTCCTGGCGCCGCCTGTGCATGTGGTACGCGCGTTCGCGCAGGGTTGGGCGCTGGCCGTGGGTCTGCTCGTGCACCTGCTGTTTCCCGGGTTCGTCGCCCGGCAGACGCGCGTCGCAACCAGGCTTGAGTGAAACCAGCGCCGGCGCTGGCTGGTCTGGTCGTGCTGGCGCTCGCCGCAGCGGCCGGGTTGAGTGTGCGGGCGGATGTCTGTTACCGTGAGCGCAGCGGCGCGCCGTATCGTGCGCCCACGCCGCCTCCAATGCCGGCCCCCGGAACGCCGCTGCCGGCGGCCTTCACGCCGCCCGCGGCGACGCACATCGCATTCGACCAGATCGCGCCGCTTGTCACGCCCATTAGTTGGCGCTTTGGGGTTGGCGTACCCGGTGGCCCTGGGGAGGCGGTCTGGGTGCCGCGGCTGGGCGCCGGGTGGTGGATCGATTGGTCCGTGCTGCCGCCGGGGGCAGTCGTTGCCGGGGGGGAGCACTGGCAGATCGTGCGCCTTTCCCGTGGACGCGTCCAACCGGCCCTTGCGACCCTGGCATTGTGGGCGGCGCAGCGGCCCGGGCAGACATGGATTGTGGGCAATGAGCCGGATGTCGTGCTGCAGGACAACGTTACGCCGGCTTGCTTTGCGCGGCGCTACCACGAAGTTTATTATGCGCTCAAGCGCGCCGACCCGACGGCGCAGGTGGCGGTGGGGGCGGTGGCGCAGGCAACGCCGCTGCGGTTGGCCTATCTCGATCAGGTGCTGGCGGCCTACGAGCGGCAATTTGGCGAGCCGCTGCCGGTCGATGTATGGACGCTGCACGGGTACGTCTTGCCCGAGCAGCGTTTCTTCTGGGGTGTGGGTATTCCGCCGGGTTTTATCCAGGATTATGGTGTGCTGCGCGGGCATCGCGCGCATGCGGACATCGCAATCTTTGCCGGCCAGATTCAAGCCTTCCGGCGTTGGATGGCGCAGCACGGCTACCGTGAGCGCCCGCTGGCGCTGACCGAATTCGGCATCGTGTTGTCTAGCGAGTACGGCTTCACCGATGAACAAGTACAGAATTTCATGTACGCTGCTTTCGACTATCTGTTGAACGCGCACGACAGTCGGATAGGGTATCCCGCTGACGCGGATCGCCTGGTGCAGCGCTGGGCCTGGTTCAGCAGCGCCTATGCGCCGATTCCGCGCAGTGACCTCATCGATGTGAACGCAGGGACGTTGACTGTCCTGGGGGCAGCCTACCGGGCCTATGTGGAGACAGGCGGGCGGGGTCCGCGCCAGGGGTGATCGATTGGCGC
>JBHHUI010000729.1:0-2103 GCA_046753805.1 Anaerolineales bacterium | reverse complement strand
CCTTCCAATAACCAGGATGCACTGCCGTGGAATCCGCGCCCTTCAATGACCCCTGTGCTGAGCGAATTCTTGAGGTCCTGGACGTCCGTATTAACCCGTGTGCTGGGCGCACCGGTGCGCGGCGCCCCCCGATCAACGCTTGCACCCAATTCGGTCGCCAGGTCCAAATCGGTGTCGGAGAAACTCTTTACGAATCCCATAACGGACGTTGGAATTGAGCTGACCAGATAATGACCGATCTTCTTGACAGTACCGAGAATGTGGGGGTGGTTACTCAGATTGCCCGTCGTCAGAGTGTCCGACTTCGCCGCGGAGCGTGTATCTCTCGCAATATCTGAGACACTCTTAAGAACCTCATCAGAAGGTTTGGTGTCCTTGTTCGGAATGAGGGCCTTTGCCTTCTGTCGGAGGGGGTTCAAGTTCAAGGTGTCCCGGAACCATTTGGCCAGTCTGGTGCCGCCCCACCAGCCAGATTTGGAATACTGGATGTTATGTTTCTTAATGCCGGCTATCGCTTCGGGCCAAGCACCGTCTTCTAGCTTGAAATAGATGTCACGCTTCAGCGCTGTAAGTTCGTCTTTGTTTTGTTTTAGCTCGTCCTGCTTTTGCTGCTCGGACTTCCCCCAGCGTTGAATGCGCGCGCGCGCGATGGGGAAGCGGCTGGCGCGTCGATGCGGGGCGTGCGCCGCCCCCTGCTGCACGACGTGCGTCAACTCGTGCGCAAGGAGGTGGTTTCCTGCCGTCGTGCCGGGGTTGTATTTGCCTGCCCCAAAGAACACGTCCGAACCACGGGTAAAGGCTTGCGCCTGAATGCGGTTGTTGAGTTGCTCCGCCCGACTGTCTGTGTGCACGCGCACGTTGCTGAAGTCTGCGCCGAAGCGCGGCTCCATGTAGTTGCGCACGCTGCCCGGAAGCGGGCTGCCGCTGGACCCACTCGATAGACTGCGCTCGAAAACCTGACCGGGTTGGAAACTGCCGTCTCCATAAGACCGCCGGCCGTCGACGGCGGACCGCCGGATGCCATCATCGATCGGCGGCCGGGGGTCTATCGACGGTGGTCGTTCGGGCATGCGCAGCACCTTCTCGGCGACCGCATCAGCTTCCTGTTCGTACTTGTCGCCGGCTGGCCCGACTGTCAGCTTCGTCTGGATCAAGCGACTGACGGCGCGGTTGCCGGCAGCCCGCTGCAAGTTCAGGATGTCGTTGGGCGCGGTGAAGCCCGGCCCGTCTACAGCGCGCTGCAGCGCCAGCGCATCGATCTGCTCTGACTCAGCAGCCGGCTGCGCCGCCTGCTCCAGCGCACGCGCTTTATATGTGGAGTCATTTGACTCGGACTGGCGCGAGTCTTTACTCATTACAGCATTATCTCCGTCAAGCCCCTTCAACCGCCTTGATTGCCTGGTCGGGCGAGTCGTCCCCATACAGAATGTTCATGATCCCCGGCAGATACGCGTCCATGGTGAGAACATTCGCGTACACGGCGGGGCGGATAAGTGCAGCCGTAACCTCGCCCCCGTCAACGCCGACCGCCGTCCGATAGCGAATCTCGCCATCCGCGAAGTCCATCTCAAATGCGCCCAGGATCATTCCGTAGTTTGCGCGGGTGATGAATTCAGCGATGGTCATTCGCTTTTCGGCCGGCGCGCTCACCGGACAAATGGAATAAAACAAGAATTGGTTCTGCTCTTCACGCACCTGCGCGTAGCAAGCCCACTCGCTGTTATCGCCTTTGAAGCCGGTGCGCAGCCCCGAATTGCCGTCGATTGCCGTAACCGGCCAGCCGTCCCGTTCCAGAAACTCGCGCACTGCTTCAAAAACGCTGGGCATATGCTCCACCGGGGGACGGGCTTGCCACTCGCCGATTAAGTGCGAGCGCCCCCATTACCATGAATCGCCCCACTCTGTTTCGTCTTGCTGGGCAAGCGCCAGCGGACTCGGTCCTCGAAGCGGCGGCGTACCAACCATGTCGCTGAATTTTTCTTCCTCGCGCCTGCGGCTTTCTTCTTCCTTTAATCGGTCGCTTTCAACTCGGTTCTGTTTGATGGAATACAACCAACTGAAATACTTCATGGCGAACTCATGCACCTGGTCCATCGTCATGCC
>JBHHUI010000728.1:0-2117 GCA_046753805.1 Anaerolineales bacterium | reverse complement strand
ATTGTAGGCGGCGAGCCCGTGATCGGGTTGTTGCCTTTCGCGACGACGGCGGATTTCAGCGCCGCCATTGTGCACGCCTCCCGGCTGGCGCGACATGCCGCCGGTTTGCGACCGAACGCGCCGTACAGCGCCCTGATCCACCGCCCCGACGCGGGTCATGCGGACGCCGACCCTCTGCAGGTTCCGCGCGTCATGCTGGCCGGGCGCGTGCGGCCGCTCGTCCACGATGACGCTGCCTACGCAGACGCGCGCGCCCGCTATGTGTCCAAATTCCCGCAAAGCGAACCCATCTTTGCGTTGCCGGATTTCACCCTGCATGCCCTCCAGATTGAAAACGGCCGGTTGGTCGGTGGCTTCGCCCGCGCGGTAAATTTCACCTCGTCCGCCCTCTCCAACCTCTAATCGCTTACCGCAACCAACCCCTGTGTTAGAATCGCACCCGTGGCGTCCAAAAACCCGGTGCAGCCCATCGCGAAGCACAACACGCTGCCGTCTGCACATGACGGCGCTGGCGCGTTCAACCAGGCCCGGCCGACCTGGCCGGGCGCGACAAGTGGCGGACTGTACGGCGGACAACCCGCCATCCTGCTTCTCTCCTGCTACGAGCTAGGGCATCAACCGTTCAATCTGGCCTCGCCGCTGGCAGCGCTGGCAGACGGCGGATTTACGGCGCGGGGGATCGATCTTGCGGTCGAGGCGCTGTCGCCGGAACTGGCGCGGGGCGCGCGCCTGGTCGGAATCTCCGCGCCGATGCACACGGCATTGCGCGTCGGCGAGCAAGCAGCCCGCGACGTGCGGCGCGCCAACCCGACCGCG
The DNA here is from genome assembly GCA_046753805.1 of Anaerolineales bacterium. Lineage (GTDB taxonomy): Bacteria > Chloroflexota > Anaerolineae > Anaerolineales > JBHHUI01 > JBHHUI01. The sequence continues at coordinate 1,301 of JBHHUI010000728.1, read as the reverse complement.
CACATCTGTTTTTACGGCCACTATGCTGAACTCAATGCCGACTACTTGCTGGACGGTGTAGCCGACTCGGTCGTCGCCGGCGAATATGAGCCGGCGCTGGTCGGGCTGGCGGAATCCCTCACCACTGGAGCGTTCACACCGGCCAACCCACCCGACGGCGTGCGCACCAGCGAGGCGGCTGCCGCGCCGACCATTCGGCGCATCCCCTTTGCCATACCAGACCGGACGAATCTGCCGGGCCTCGACCAATATGCCTATTTTGTCCATCGCGGCGCTTGCTCCCTGGCGGGATATGTGGAGGCTTCGCGCGGCTGCAAACATGTCTGCGCGCACTGCCCGATCACACCGGTGTATAACGGACGCTTTTTCGTCGCTCCAGTCGAAACCGTGCTGGCTGACATCCGCACGCAGGTGCGAATGGGCGCATGTCACATCACGTTTGGCGACCCGGATTTCCTCAACGGCCCGGGGCACGCGCTGCGGATTGTGCGCGCCATGCACGCCGAGTTTCCGCAGCTCACCTTCGACTTCACCGCCAAGATCGAACACCTCCAAACGCACGCGCTGCTGCTGCCGGAACTGGCGGCGCTCGGCTGTCGGTTTGTGGTATCGGCTGTTGAATCGCTGAGCGACGTGGTGCTGGCCGAACTTGCCAAGGGTCATTCGCGCGCAGACGTGGAAGCCGTGTTACATTCGATGGACGCGGTCGGGATCGCGCTGCGCCCATCGCTGGTGGCATTCACTCCCTGGACGACACTGGAAGATTACATCGAAGTGCTCGCGTTCGTGCGCGCGCACGATCTCGTCGAACACATCGATCCGGTGCAGTTTGCAATCCGATTGCTAATACCGCCCGGCTCGGCGCTGTTGCAGACCCATGCCGGCGCGCCGTGGCTGGGCGCGCTGGAACCGGAGAATTATGGGTACACGTGGACGCACCCGGACGCACGTATGGACCGGCTGTATGCCGATGTGGCCGCCCTCGTGGCCGACGCCGCGCGCCGCGACGCCGACGTGCGCCGCACCTTCGCCGCAATTGAAGAACTAGCATACGGTTGCGCCAACGCGCCGCTGCCAACCCCGCGCGTGCCGCGGCGCCGGCGAGCATCCGCGCCGCGCCTGACGGAAAGCTGGTTCTGTTGAGCAGAGCCAATACCGGACCCGGTGGGTCCAAATCGGAAAGCGTAATAAGTGGCGCGTAAATCAATACCCGTGCTGTTAGCGTTCGCCTGGCTCGCCGTGGCTTGCGCGCCGGCGCCGGCAGCCGCCCCCGCACCGGCGCAGGCGCCCGCCGGACCGAT
>JBHHUI010000727.1:0-2122 GCA_046753805.1 Anaerolineales bacterium | reverse complement strand
CATGCAGCGCAGCAGCGTCCCGGGCACGTTCTCGGAGGCAGACATGAAGCGCTATCGCACGGCCTGGGCGCAACCCGGCGCGGCCACCGGCATGGTGAACTGGTACCGCGCCATGTGGCAGGCGCGCCCCCGGCGGCTTGCCAGTGTGCGCATCACCGTGCCTACGCTCGTCCTTTGGGGCCTGCGCGACAATGTGCTGGGCGCAGAAATGATCCAGCCCAGTCTGGACCTGTGCGACGACGGACGGCTGGTCGCGTTCGATGATGCCACGCACTGGGTCGCGCACGAGAAGCCGGACGCGGTCAACCGCCGGCTGCTCGAATTCCTGTCGGCATAATTCCCCTACAGCTCACTGCTCTACCAGGCGATGCACCAGGAACGCTACTACGTGGGGGGTCGACCAGGCAATCCGCCGCAATAAAAAGCACCCGGTACAGAAATTTCGGAAGCCACCATACGGCGGGGCAATCTATCCATGGCTATACTGGCTGCAATGGAAAACAAACACATCCGTATCACCCATACTCCCAGCGGAACGCTCCTAGCAGAAGGCCCACTCGGCTGGGGCATCACGCCGTTCGAGGGTAATCTTTACATCGGTCGCAAATACCTGCGGACGGACGGCTTTAAGCCCAACTTCGTGCCGGGCGTTTGCTTCTACAAGTTCCTGTACGTCTGGCTGGACTTCCGCCCGCCCCAGGGGGGCAGTCGGTCGCGTTTCCTGGGCTGGATGTACTGGCTCCCCAACCCGCTCTTCCCGTTCATCTGGTACCGCGTGGCCGTCCCGCGCCGCCACCCTGAACTGCTGGTTGAAGAATACGAACTCGTCCCCGCAGAGGCCTGACAGCTAGCGCTCGCCCGTTACGACCAACGGCGCGCCCGATTGCGGGTGTGTAATCACGCTAATAGGCACATCATAAACCGCCGTAAGGCGCGCGGCTGTGAGCACTGCTGCCGGCGCGCCGACAGCGGCGACGACGCCGTCCGACAGCAGCGCCATGCGGTCGGAATAACGCGCAGCCTGGTTCAGGTCGTGCATCGTCAGCAGCACGGCCAGACCCTGCCCGGCGGCCAGCGCCCGCACAAGTTTCAGGATGCCGTACTGATGTTTTAGATCAAGGTGCGCGGTTGGCTCGTCCAGCAACAGCACACGCGGCTGCTGCGCCAGCGCCCGCGCGATGACGACGCGCTGCTGCTCACCGCCCGACAACTCGCCCACGCGCCGCTCGGCCAGATGCGCCACCTCCGTCCGGCGCATCGCGTCCAGGGCGATCTCCCGATCACGGGGACTTTCGCCCGCCCACAGCGGCAAGTGCGGCGTGCGCCCCATGAGCACAATTTCACATACCCGAAACGCTTCCGGCAGCCGCACCGTTTGCGGGACGACGGCCACCTGCCGGGCGCGGGCCGGGGCCGTCATGCGAAGCACGTTCTCCCCATCGATCGCAACCGCGCCGGATATCGCTGGGAGGACGCCGCTCACGACGCGCACGAGCGTCGACTTTCCGACGCCGTTCGGTCCGACCAGCGCGAGAATCTCGCCGGCAGCAATCGTCAGCGAAATGTCGCGCAGCACCGGTCGCGCGCGGTAGCCGGCGGAAAGGTTGGTAATACGCAACTCGGGGCCTCCGAGACCCACTGGCGCGAGACCTCGGAGGTTTCCATTTACTCCACTCATCAAAACACAGACCGTTTCAGACGACGCAAGAGATAGACAAAGAAAGGCGCCCCGGTGAGCGCAGTGATGACTCCCACTGGCAGCTCACGCGGGGCCAGCACGGTGCGCGCCGCCAGGTCTGCCAGAATGAGAAAGGCCGCGCCGCCTGCCGCCGAGACCGGCAGCAACCGGCGGTAGTCCGGCCCACCCAGCATGCGCGCCACGTGCGGCACAATCAGACCCACAAACCCGATCAGCCCGCCAAAGGCGACGGCGGCGGCCGTCATCGCCGTCGCCGCTCCGACAAGCACCAGTTTCAGCCGCTCCACGTTGATGCCCAGCTGGCGCGCCTGCTCCTCGTCCAGTTGCAACACGTTCAGCGCGCGAGCGTGCAGCTGCAACACGATCATTCCGACCACCAGGTACGGCAGCACAATCAAGACCGGCCGCCAGCCGCCGCCGGAA
>JBHHUI010000726.1:0-2122 GCA_046753805.1 Anaerolineales bacterium | reverse complement strand
TCTGCTGACATACTTCTGAACAACTGAAAGCGAGTCACCTGTACTTTGCCTTATTGCAGTAGACTCATCTGAGATTCATAGTTATTCGTTCGTCAGCGCAGACGGGGCCAGCGCGGAATCCCTGACATGGCGGGTTGCGCGCAGTGTCGCCTGGTTGGCCTGCGCCGCCCGGATGGAGGCCTCCATCAACTGCCACTGTACAGCGGTTGCGAAGCGTAGCCGGCGTTACGTGATGTGACTGGCACGTTGCTTGCATCAATCCTCATAACATCATCATCGAGGGGGTCGCAGCGAAGTGACCGCATCGCTCGCCAATATTCTGCTGGTGGAAGACCGGGATTCCAACCAGCACTTCCTGCAATCGACGCTCCGGCAACATGGGTATACGGTTCGATCGGCGTCCAATGGCGCTGTGGCAATCGAACTGGCGCGCCGCGCGCCGCCCGCTCTCGTTTTGGTGGACATTAGTCTGCCGGACCTGAACGGCTATCAGGTCTGCGAGGCCATCCGGGGCTGCGACGGATTGGAAGATGTCCCGATCATCTTCCTGAGTGCGTACGACGAAACGGATGCTAAGCTGCATGCCTTCGAGGCTGGCGGCCTCGATTACATTACGAAGCCTTATCGGCTTGCGGAGGTGCTGGCCCGCATCGAGCGGCAACTTGCGATTTATCAGAAGCAGCGGGCGATACGCGAAAAGCTGGAGCGACAGGAGATGGAACTGGCCCGGCGGCGGCGCGCGGAGGCCCACATCCGGCTGCAGGCTAACACGGACAACCTGACGCGACTCCACAACCGTCGCTATTTCTTTCGCGTGGCGCTGCACACATTCGAGCAAGCGATCAATCGTCGGCGCAAGCTGTCCGTCATCATGATGGACCTCGACCATTTCAAACGCATCAATGACGAATACGGTCACCTGATTGGCGACGAGGTGCTCCGTAGTGTGGCCGCCAATCTTGAGGGGTCGCGCCGAGCGCATGAACTGCTGGCGCGCTACGGTGGAGAGGAATTTGTGTTGTTGCTTCCGGAAGCCGACCTCGTGGACGCCCGCGAATGCGCAGAGCGGATGCGCTCCGTGATTGCGAGTCACGCGGTGGAATCCAGGGCCGGTCGGATAGCGGTATCGTTGAGTTGTGGGGTGGCGTCGCTGGCGGTGTATGAGAGCGAGACGTTGCTGCAATTGGTTGAGCGCGCCGACCAGGCGCTCTATCGCGCCAAGCGATCTGGGCGCAACTGCGTCGTCGCCTGGGCAGACGAGCTCCCGGCCGGAAGCGGCCCTCAGGCCGTTAATCCTGTGGCAGCCTGACGAATTCGGGCAGCGCGCCTAGCCGGCCAGTTGTTCCGTCGTCTGTATTGCAACCGCCCAGCCGCCTTCGACGCGCGTCCAGCGCGTACCCGGGTCGGAGCCATCCCGGCGGAGCCGGTACAGGCCTTCTTCCGTTACACAGATTCGCCCACGGTATGTTTGCCCGGAGCCGACGACGATTTCGGAGCAGCCATTCTGCGCCGCGCCCGGATCGTGCAGCAAGACCTCATCCGCGCCCAGCACGCCAATGCGGCGCAAATCGGCGGCGAGACTGCCGGGCGGATCGGCGACCAGCACGACGTTGTTCGACCCGCTTTCGAGGAATCCCCATTGCACATCGACCGGCGTCGGCTCGGCGCCAAGACCTGTACCGGTTACGCCCACGTGCAGCAGAACGGCCCCAAACGCCGCTGCCACCGTCCAACCCACCCATGTCCTTTGTGTCGTCGCTGTTTGCACACTCATGTCTGTCTCCCGGTACGTGCGTATACCGTATAGACGGCGTTCGGGAGCGCATAGTTCCCGCTAATTCACAGCAGTGCAAACGGCTCGAACTGACCTCCGAGGTCCGCGTCTGGCTTTTCATGGGTTGTGGCGAACGCAGCGCTTGAAAACTATTCTGTGTCTTGGCAGGCAATGTATCTGCGCCGCGCTATCCTAACCACCGGCGAGCATCAAGTGCGCCAGCAGCCGCACACCGAATCCAGTTGCGCCCGCCTTTCCCATCCGTTTCACGGGCGTGCCTTTCGGGAGATACGCCATTGGGGCGATGTCGAGATGAGCCCATGGGTAGGCGTCGGTGAACTCGTGCAG
>JBHHUI010000725.1:0-2125 GCA_046753805.1 Anaerolineales bacterium | reverse complement strand
GCGCCACCCCGGCCAATCCAGAATTCCCTCTTGACACTGCACTTCATCGGTAGCCCGAATGTTTTGTAACTGGACTGCGCCAGTCTGAAGGTTCGTCTATGACCTTATTTTTGCGCAAAAGTAGCACGATTCTATTCGTTAGTGCAAAAGCGGCCTGTTTCTAATCGCCGGCCAAGTACCTTTCCAGGCAAACACATAGGTCAGCAGCATATTGGTTTAGAGTTAGCAACTCGACACGATTGAGTTTTCCAGCCTCAAATGCGAGTCGACCGGGCACGGCCAATAAGTCGCGCACGATGCGTTGCAGACCATAGGCTTCAAAGCGCGTGCTGGACAGTGCGCGACGATGAAAATCTGCCAACAGATTGTGAGCCAGGTCAGTGAGCAAGAGATAACCCTTCTGTGCCAGGAAGCCGCGTTTGCGCCGCGCTGCTAGATGCAGCCCACTCTTGTCATTGCGAAATTGTTCGACTTCAGCGCCCCCGCGCTTGTCATAACATGCCATGAAATGGCCTTTGGACGGCAGGGACAGCGTGCACACGTAGTAACTGTGGCGAAATTCACCGTTCTTGCAACGGCGTTTGACGAACACACGCACCGGACGTCCGTAGTCGCTGGGCGGTGCCACCTCGCCCAGCCAGACGTGGTCATAGGCATCCCAACGTTGCACCTGCCGCGCGAGCGCTTCGGCGCGGCGATTGGAGGCACCCTTGGCAACCAGTTGGTAGCCGCGGGCCAGGAGCCAGCGCAGTTGCGCGTCGCTGCCGGCACCGCCATCCATACGCCAGACCGTGCGGCGCCGCTGGGCCGACGCTAACTCTAATGAACTTTCGGCAGCGCATACGGCGGGACGCAGGCAATGGACGCTGTGTTGATTGCCGGCATACAGCTCCGACCAGATCGATTCGCGGTAACGGATGGCGCTGACACGCGCCAGCTGGCGACCGGTGGTGTTTTTTTGTCGCTGAAGTACCCTTTCTGGCTCGCTTCGGCCTGGGCACTGCAGGGCAAACCGGACAGGTCGAAGTCCAGCCACAGAAAGCCGCGCCAGTCATGGTGGTACGCCTGGCTGTTTTGGCACCAGATCGTCGTCACGGCCGTGCGCAGTTGCTCAATGTTCGTTAGAGTTAGCGCATCCAGAGTGCGTGAGAGGGTCGCCTGGTCGGCAAAGCGACCCCACGACCCGGCCCGGGCCAACCCGACCTCCGGGCGGAGTTTGGTGTTCACTTCGGAGAGCGTTTCGCAACCGGCCAGGATGCTGCACAATATCTGCGTTAGCTTGCTTTGGGGTGCAAAATCGCGTCTTTTCATGGGAATCTGCACGCTCTCCAGCGGCCTGAGCATCTGCCGTTGTTGATAATAATGCCAGAGCGCCGCCAAAGGCGCATAACGTGTGTTGGTGTTTTCATCGGTGAGACCGAACTCGACGCTCATTGGGAAACTCCTTGCTGGGGCTAAGTCAAATGAAATTTCCCAAGGATACCCGTGATCGCCGCATCTACATTGATATCGGCGAATAGAAAAGCCGCCTGTTTGCGTTATCGAATAGAAACCTGCTACTTTTGCGCAAAATCAAGGCATGAGATTGAGCATGTTCTCGAGAACTGTTGTGTATCCCCCCACCCTTTCCCCGCCGCCATTGCGGACCTCGAAGCCTATTACAGCGTTTGTGTCAGGCGCATATTCCCATAGCGTCCGACTATAGGCGGGCGCCTCCCGTACCCGCACATCCTGGGGAATTGGCGCCCAGATATGTTCCGGATAGAGTTTGGATAATTGGCGCCAGACCTCAACGGTTTCTTTCGTGCGGCGCTCGTAAAGTGTCGGCAGGATGCCGGCCAGTTGCACGCGACTGCCGGGGAGATCGGCGCGGACTTCTCGCACCATTTCGATGATCAAGCGCACGCCGTGAACGTCCAGCGTGCTGAGCTGCGTTGGGATGATCAGCCAATCGGCTACGGCGATCGCGGCGCGGTGCAAGATGTTCCGGCTCGGCGCGCAATCGAAGAGAACCGCGTCGTATTCGCCCAGAACCGGTTCCAAGTGATCGCGCAGCGCCTGCTCTCGGCGTCTCGCCATTAGCGTCACGTGCGTGGTAACGTCTTCCGTGGATTTGTCGCCTGGC
>JBHHUI010000724.1:0-2128 GCA_046753805.1 Anaerolineales bacterium | reverse complement strand
CCGTTTCTGTTACTGGCTGCCGTGTGGACAATTGGCTGGGCCTGGTCATTATTGACAAAGGCGCGCGAATGAAAATCCTTGTAACCGGCGGGTTGGGCGCCATCGGCGCACCTCTGTCCGCAGAGCTGCGGCGGCGCGGGCACGATGTGTGGGTGTGCGATCTGCCGCATGCGCCCGGGCCAAACTACCTGCGCTGCGATGTCTCGGACTACCGTCAGCTGGCACATGCCATCGATTCGATTGAACCCGAGTTTGTCTATCACCTGGCAGCCGAATTCGGCCGCTGGAACGGCGAAGACTATTATGAAAAAGTCTGGCGCAGCAATGTCATCGGCACGAAAAACATGCTGCGCTTTCAGGAAGCGGCGCGCTTCCGAATGGTCTTTTCGAGCAGCTCCGAGGTCTACGGCGACTGGGATGAGTTAATGACCGAAGACGTGCTCGCGCGGCATCCCATCCGCCAGATGAATGATTATGCTATTTCGAAGTGGGTCAATGAGCAGCAGATCATGAACTCCGCCGACCGTTTCGGTTCCGAGACCGTGCGCGTCCGCCTATTCAACACCTACGGCCCGGGCGAGCCGTACTCGGAATACCGCAGCGTCGTGTGCCGATTCATCTATCACGCGTTGCACGCGATGCCGTATACGGTGTATCTCAACCACCGCCGCACGTCGACGTACATCGATGATACGGTGCGAACGCTAGCCAACATCGCAGACCCCGGCCGCTTCCACGCCGGCGAGGTCTACAATATCGCCGGCCGTGAGTACCATGACATCAAGCAGCTCTCGGATATGATCCTCGCGCTGCTGGACAAAGACGATGGGCTGGTTACGTACGAGCCACGAGAAAAACACAACACGCGTGACAAGCACGGCGACATCACCAAAGCCGTGCGCGACCTCGACCACCGGCCGGAGACAACGCTCGCCGAGGGATTGCCGCGCACAATTGAATGGCAGAAACAGGTATATGGAATCCGTTGAGGCAAATCGAAGCGGCGGTGCAGAGATAGCAGCCGCTCCCGACCGACAGAAGACAATCGTGGTGATCGGCACCGGTTACGTGGGGCTGCCGGCCGCGCTGTTGCTGGCGCAAGCCGGGCACGCCGTCGTCGGCGTGGACATCAACGCGAACATCGTCCGCGCTATCAACGACGGCGTGCTGCACATCAACGAGGAAGCGTTGCAGGCCATCATGGACGAACCGGCCGTGCGCCGGAATCTGAAGGCACAGTCCACGCCGTGCGAGGCCGATGCCTACCTGATCGCTGTGCCGACGCCGCTGGATGAGCGCAAGAAAGTCGCCGACCTGAGCATGGTGGTGGATGCGGTGCAATCCATCGTGCCTTTCCTGCGTGCGGGCAACCTGATCATTCTTGAGTCAACCGTCCCACCACTCACATGCCGCGAAGTGATCACCCCGCTCCTGGAAAAATCCGGGTTAACAGTGGGGCAAGACTTGCACCTGGCGCACTGCCCCGAACGCATCCTGCCCGGCGATGTGTTCCATGAAATCGTCCACAACGACCGCATTATCGGCGCGGTGGACGAGAAGACGCGCGAATTGGCCGCCGACCTGTATGCAACATTCGTGAAAGGCAAGTTGCTCAAGACGGATGACGTCACCGCCGAGTTCACGAAATTGATGGAAAACACGTTCCGCGACGTGAATGTGGCGCTGGCGAATGAACTGGCCGCCGTCGCGGATTCGCTCGGCATTGACGCCCACGAGGCCATTGGTCTGGCCAATCGCCATCCGCGCGTGCGCATCCTGAACCCGGGCATCGGCGTCGGCGGGCATTGCATCCCCATCGACCCCTGGTTCATAAAGGAAGTGGACCCGTCCAATTCGCGCCTGATCTTCACCGCCCGACTCGTCAACGACGAAATGCCGGACAGGATTGCCGCACGCATTCGTCGGGCCGTGCGCGACATCTCAAATCCACATATCGTGGCGATCGGCGCAGCCTACAAAGCGAACACCGAGGACACGCGCGAAAGCCCCGCGCTCCAGATCGTGGACCGGTTGCGCGAGGACGGCTACCGGGTGGAGCACTACGACCCACTCATCGCCGGTATGGCGCTGCCCGGCAGCCTTGCAGAGACGTGCCGCAACGCCGACA